>NZ_JACHFN010000007.1 GCF_014201885.1 Deinococcus budaensis
CCGGAGACGACCAGCTTGAGCGGCGCGGCGGGCCAGGCGAGGTCCGGACCCGAGGGGTCCGGGGCGAGGAGGTCCGGCCGGGCAGGGTCCGGGGGAAAGAGCGGGCCAGTCATGCGCGCGCTCCGGTCAGGCGACGCAGCGCACCCAACAGACGCTGCACCAGCGGCGCCGAAGCCGCTGGCGCACTCCCGTCCATGCCGGGAGTGGGCGGGGGAGAGGCGGCGGTGAGGGGAGCCGCGACCGGGGCCGCCGCCCGTTGCGGCGCGATGAGATCGGCAGCGCGCAGCCGGTGCAGCGTTGCCAGGACCTCCGCTTCGGGGCGGGCCACCCGCGCGGCGAGTTCCGCGCCGCTGGCGCCCGCGAGCAGGTGCGGCGCCAGCAGGGACCAGGCGCCCTCCAGGGAAGCCGGGACGGGCAGCGCCGCTGCCGTGGGCACGAAGCGGGTGTCGGGGTGCGGCAACTGGTCCGGCGGAACCAGCAGTTCGGCCGACGCCTCAAGCAGTTCGGCCAGCCGCAGGTCGTAGAAGTGCGGAGCCGCAGCCGGAAAGTCCCGTTTCTGGAACTCGAAGGCTCCCCGGCCCTGCGCCCGCAGCTCGCGCAGGATGTCGCGGACCTGCGCCGGCTGCTGCACCGGAAAGCCGTCCAGGTACGCGGCGCGCAGGTGTCCCCGGATCAGCAGCAGTTCCAGCGTGCGGCTCTGGTAGGCCTCGTGAAAAAACAGGGTCCCGGTCTGGGATCTGAGGACCTTTGCCAGATCGGTGAGTGCGTGGTGTTCCAGATCACCGAAGAGGGCCATGTCAACTCCTTTCAGGGGCGGGGGGGCAGGGCGAGAAGGGCCGAGCAGCCCCCAGAGAGGCGAAAGCCCCGGGGAAACTGGAGAGGCCTGTCTATGGTTGGCTGCTGAAAGGAGTTCTACCCCTCTAAAAATCACAGGTTCATCACACTTCATGTCGAACGGTTCGAACTCGAAACAGCAAGCCGTCTGACAGGGCCTTTTTTGTGTGTCTCCCCCTGTCTGGGGGGGGCCGGGTGGGCACGCAGGCGCCAGAGCCGCCCTCCCGCGCGGAGGGCCAGTCCCCACGTCTCAAGCCCTCAGGGGACCGACCCAGCCAGGGCCAGCAAAGCGGCTGCCCTGGCTCTGGAAGTCACGTGGTTTGGAGGCGCGCCGGGGCCGACGGGCAGAGGAGAGAGGGGCGCTCCCTCAGGCCGTCCTCCAGGGCAACGCGGTGCTGGCCCGGCTCCCGGCATGGCGCGCCCGGCCTGAGGCGCCAGACCGTGAGCTATCGTGAGACCCGGGTGAGAAACCGCGAGACCGGCCTTACAGCACCCCGCCGCCCAGGAACAGCCGCAGCGCCGCGAGGGCGATCAGCACCAGGTTGAGGACCTGGCCCGGTCGGCTGCGGCCCACCGCGCCGAAGATCAGCCCCAGGATCGCAAGCGGCAGGGTCAGGAACCAGTTGGTCCAGCCCAGCAGAGGGATAAAGCCCAGCAGCAGCGCGAGAGCGGCCAGGACACCGGCGACGATCGACAACGTGTTCCACATAGACGTTCCTCCGGGTGTCTCCCCCCAGGTCTCTCCAGTCCGTGTCCGCTGCGCCCGATATACCACAGTGCGGCGGCCTCCTCCGGCCCCGGCCCGCGCCGTCCGACCCGGCCGAACCGTGAGGCGGAGATTTGCACGCTTTCTTGGGCCTCTCACTTTTCAGACAGTTTGCTCCCCCACGCTAGGCGGGTCCCCCCTCATCCTCAGTCTTCCCGACTGCCGATCTCTCTGCGTTGTTTCAGGAAGGGGCAAGAACGATGGCCGACGCCCGACCGTTCCGTTATCAGGCGACTTTTCAGGACCCTGGGCAGGCGAAAGACGACTTTGCCGCCGTCTCGGCGCTGCACCGGACCGGGCTGCTGGGCACCTACGGGGCCGCCCTGATCACCCGGGACCCAGGCTCGGGGGAGGTGTGGCTGTCCACCCGCGCGCTGCCTGCCGAGCGTAGCGCGGTGCTGGGCGCCGTGCTCGGCCTGCTGCTGGGGCGGCTGCTGAGGGCCTCGCTGCTGCTCTCGGCCGCCGCCGGGGCGCTCGCGGGGGGCGTGACCGGGCACCTGCGCGCCGGGCTGCCGCGCCGGGAACTGCAAGCCCTCGCCGCCACCCTCGCGCCCGGCGAGTCGGCGGTGGTGGTGGTCGGGGAGTCGCGGCTGGAAGAGGCGCTGCGGCAGGCGGGGGAGCGCGCGGCCCGGCGGCTCGCGCGGCGGCGGGAGGAGGTGCGGCAGATCAACCGGCAAGGGGAAGAAGCGGCCCAGCGAACAGGCGCCTGACCTTGGGCCGCATCCTCCCCCTTCCCCTCGTCTCCCAGGAGTCCACCCATGACCACCACCACTCCCCTGCGCATCCTCGGCATCGCGGGCAGCCTGCGCGAGGGGTCCTACAACCGCGCCACCCTGCGCGCCGCGACCGAACTCGTCCCGGACGGCGCCGTCATCGAGACCTTCGAGCTGAACGGCCTCCCCGCCTACAACCAGGACGAGGAGCGAAACCCGCCCGAGAAGGTCAGGGAACTCAAGCGCCGCATCCGCGAGGCCGACGCCCTGCTGATCGTGACGCCCGAGTACAACTACTCCATTCCCGGCGTGCTGAAAAATGCCATTGACTGGGCCTCGCGGCCCTACGGCGACAACTCCTTCGACGGCAAACCGGCGGCGATCATGGGGGCCAGCATCGGTTCCATCGCCACGGCGCGGGCGCAGTACGACCTGCGGAAGATGTTCGTGTACCTCAACGTCTTCGCGCTCAACCAGCCGGAGGTGATGATCGGCCACGCCCAGGACCGCTTCGACGAGGAGGGCAACCTGATCGACGAGACGACCCGCGCCTTCATCCGTCAGCAGCTCGAAGCCCTCATCAAGTGGACGCGGCGGCTGGAGCGGGGCAAGGAGGGGGCATGACCGAGGGCGCGAACGCGATGGCCGCCCAGGGGATGACGCTGGACTACACGGGCGAGGTGGTCCTCGTGACCGGGGGCAGCACGGGCATCGGGCGGGCGACCTCCCTCGCCTTTGCCCGCCAGGGGGCGCGGGTGGTCATCGGCGACCTCGCCGACGAGGCCAATGAGACTGTCGAGATGATCAGGGATGGCGTCTGCGTCAACGCCCCCGCCCCCGGCCTGGTCGAGACGCCCATGACCCGGCGCTGGCTGGACGACCCCGAGATGCGGCGGGGGGCCGTCCTCGCCGGGCCGCCGGAGGAGATGAGCGGCATGGTGCTCTTTCTCTGCTCGCCGCTGGCCTCCTTCGCCACCGGACAGGTGTTCGTCGTGGACGGCGGGCAGACCGCGCACTGACTTCTCTGCGGGAGGAACCCGACATGACCCAGAACAGCGACCTCGGCCCCGCCCCCCGCTCGTCCTCGCTGCGTGCCGCTGCCCGTTCCTCGTGGGGCTGGACGGTGGCGCGCGGCGTGCTGACCCTGATCTTCGGCATCCTCGCGCTGATCTGGCCGGGCGCGGCCTTCCTGTCGCTCGCCATCGTATTCGGCGCCTACGCCTTCGTGGACGGCGTCGCCACGCTGATCGGCGGCTTTGCCTCACGCTCGGGGGGCGTGCGCTGGCCCCTGATCCTCAGCGGGGTGCTGGGCATCGTCGCGGGGGTCATCACCTTCGTCAACCCCGGCGCGACCGTGCTGGCGCTGCTGTGGTTGATCGCCGCCTGGGCGCTGGTGCGCGGCATTCTGGAGATCGTCGCGGCGATCCGCTGGCGGGCAGAGATTCCCGGGGCGGGCGAATGGCTGGTCGGCCTCAGCGGCCTGCTGCTCGTGATCCTGGGCCTCCTGCTCTTGTTCAACCCGCTCGCCGGGATCATCACGACCGCGTACCTGATCGGCTTTTACGCCGTCCTGGCGGGCATCGTGCTGATCCTGCTGGGCTTCCGGCTGCGGAACCTGTAGGCCGCCTGAGCGCGGTGGGCCAGGCCCAGGGAGTGTGAAGTCAGACACAAGGTGGGCGCCAGAAAGTGTGGGAGCCGCTGCGCCTCAGTTGACACGAACAGCGCCAGACGCCCACGACGCGCGCCTGAAGGAGGCCCGGCCCATGACCCGTTCGTCCTCTCCCGCTCCAGCCCAGGGCCAGCCCCCTGCCCCCGCTCCTTTCCCCCAGATGGTCTGGATTCCCGGCGGCACCTTCCGCATGGGTTCGGACAGGTTCTACCCCGAGGAGCGCCCCGCCCACCGCGTCACCGTGGACGGCTTCTGGATGGACGAGCACCCGGTCACCAACGGCGAGTTCGCCCGCTTCGTGGGGGCCACCGGGTACGTCACCGTGGCCGAGCGGGCGCCGAACCCGGCGGACTATCCGGGCGCCGACCCGGCCCTGCTGGTGCCCGGCTCGCTGGTCTTTCGCCCGCCGCCGCACCGCGTCAGCCTGCGCGATCTCGGCGCGTGGTGGGCCTACGTCCCCGGCGCGTGCTGGAAGCACCCCGAGGGACCGGGCAGTACCCTCGACGGACGCTACCGCCACCCCGCCGTCCACCTCGCCTTTGAAGACGCCGCCGCCTACGCCGCCTGGATGGGCAAGACCCTCCCCACCGAGGCCGAGTGGGAATTCGCCGCGCGGGGTGGGCTGGAGGGCGCCACCTACGTGTGGGGCGACGAGTTCGCGCCGGGGGGGCACCAGATGGCGAACACCTGGCAGGGCGAGTTCCCGTGGCTGAACCTGGAACTCGACGGCTACGCGGGCACCTCCCCGGTGTGCATCTTCCCGCCGGGCGGCTACGGCCTCTACGACATGGCGGGCAACGTGTGGGAGTGGACGAGCGACTTCTTCCGGCCCCGTCACCCGGGCGAGGTGGGGGAGGCCTGTTGCATCCCCCGCAACCCCCGGGTGGACTCGGCACAGGGGAGCCATGCCCACGACGGACCTGACTCGCACATCCCCCGCCGGGTCCTCAAGGGCGGCTCGCACCTGTGCGCCCCGAACTTCTGCCTGCGTTACCGCCCGGCGGCCCGCCAGGGCGAGGCGGTGGACACGTCCACGGGTCACATCGGTTTTCGCTGCATCGTCCGGGCGACGTGAGGTCCGGCGAGGGAGGAACGTATGGGCTGTCTGTTCGGTATTTTCGCGGGTCTGTTTCCCCGTCTGGGCGTGCTGCTGATCTGGCTGGCGCGGCCCGTCCTGTTCACCGCTGCGTTCGGCGGGGCATGATTGCTGCCGATCCTCGGGGTGATCTTCCTGCCCTTCACCACGCTGCTGTACGTCCTGCTGTGGACCCCGCTGGGGTTGCCGCCGCTGAGCTGGCTGTGGCTGATCCTGGCGGTGCTGCTGGACCTGGGAAGCTGGGGCAGCACGGGCTACGCCAACCGCGACCGCTACGTCAGGCGGCGGGCGTGAGGGGCACCCATGTTTGAGTTCCTGCAACGGCTCGCCGGGTTCACCGTCCCGATCTTCGTGATCGCCACCATGCTCAACGTCGGCCTGACCCAGAAGCCGTCGGACATCGTGCGCTACTGGAAGGAGTGGCCCTTCGTCCTCAAGATGTTGCTGGCGAACTTCGTGCTGGCGCCGCTGGTGATGGTTCTGGCGACAAACTTTTTTACCTTCGACCCGGCGCTGGAGGCGGGCCTGCTGATCTTCGCGCTGTGCGCCGGGGCGCCCTTCCTGATCAAGCTCACCCAGGCGTCCGAGCACGACATCGCCCTGGGTGCCGCCACCATGCTGCTGCTGATGGTGGGCACGGTGATCTACGCGCCGCTGGTGCTGCCCCTGGTGCTGGAGGGCGTGTCCGTGGACGCCTGGGCGGTCGCGCGCGCGCTTTTCCTGCAATTGCTGCTCCCCATCGCCGTCGGGATGCTGCTGGTGCAGTTTCTGGAGGGATTCGCGGGGGCGATCCAGCCCTGGGCAGCCAAGATCGGCAATTACGCCCTGTACGTGGTGCTCGGTGCCACGTTGATCGGCTACCTGCCCAACATGCTGAACATCGTGGGGACGGGGGCCATCCTGCTCGGCGTCGTGTTCGTGCTGGTGGCGTTTGGCATCGGGTACGTGCTGGGCAAGGGCGAGGACCACACCGAGGACGTGGGCGGCCTGGGCACCGCGCAGCGCAACACTGCCGCCGGACTGATCATCGCCACCCAGAACTTCACCGACCCCAACGTGCTGGTGATCCTGACCCTCGCCAACACCATCGGCATCGTCATGCTGCTCTTCCTCGCCCGCAGGCTCAGCCGCGACAACGAGGGCCAGACCGAGAAAGCCTGATCGTCACCCATCTCGTGGGGCAGCTCACGGCGGGAAATTCAGGGAGGGAACCGTATGACGAAAGAAAACGGCGGGAACGAACAGAAGAAAGCACAGCTCAAGGACGGACAGCGCGGCGGAGGGCAGCGGCCTAACATCCTCGTTCTGTGCATCGATCAGTGGGACGTGCACATGAAGCTGCCCGACGGGGTCGAGTTGCCCGCCCTGGAGCGCCTCCAGCAACAGGGCGTCACCTTCGACCGCCACTACTGCACCGTGCCCATCTGCACGCCGAGCCGCGCGACGATGTGGACCGGGCAGCACGCCAAGAAAGTCGGGCTGTGGGACAACACCAACTTCGCCTGGATTCCGCACGGCCTCTCGCCCGACGTGCCCACGCTGGGGACCATGCTGCGCGAGCAGGGCTACCACACGGTCTTCAAGGGCAAGTGGCATCTCAGCGAGTCGCAGCCCGGCGAGGACATGCTCGAACCGTACGGCTTTTCCGACTACCAGGGCTGGGGCGACATGTTCGGCTCTCCCCTTCAGGGCGAGATGCTCGACGGCACCGTCGCCATGCACGCGGTGGACTGGCTGGAGAACAAGGCGCCGGACGTGGACCAGCCCTGGCTCTTGGTCGCCAGCATGGTCAACCCGCACGACATCATGTACTTCTACTCGGACCCCGAGGCCGAGTTCCGGTGGGGCGAGGGCGAGCCGATCATGCGGCCCAAGCTCCACGGGGCGCAACAGCTCGGCTTCTTCGAGGACTGGGACCCCGAGCTGCCCGCCAACCTCCACGACGACCTCTCGGGGCAGCCGCCCGGCGTGCGCTCCTACCAGGAGAATATCCGCCTCACGTATGGGGCACCGCCCGAGAGCCGCGACGACCTGTGGAAGGCGCGGCGCAACTACCTCATCAACTGCATGCGCCTCGTGGACGCCGAGTTTCAGAAGGTTCTGGACGCGCTCGACCGCCGGGGCCTGTGGGAGAACACCATCGTGATCTACACCAGCGATCACGGCGAGATGAACGGCGCCCACCAGATGCACCAGAAGGGCGCCATCCACTACGACGAGGCCGCCGTGGTCAACCTGACGGCGGTGGTGCCGGGCGGGCCGCAGGGGGAGAAGACCGGCTCGGTCGGCTCGCACCTCGACCTCGTGCCCACGCTGCTCGACTTCGCGGGGGTGAGCGAGGAGGAGCGGCACTCGCGGTATCCGCAGCTCAGGGGGCGGTCCCTGCGCGGGGTGATCCAGCAGCCCGATCAGACGGGGCCGCGCGGCAGCGCCCAGCAGCCGGGCGACGGGGCGCTGATCACGTGGGACGGCCTGAACATGCTCGACCCGCAGTGGAACGCCACCGGGGCAATGGGCGGCCTCACGGACCTGGGCCTGGACGAGGCGGGGCTGAAAGAGGCCCTGCGCAAGACGGGGGAGGAGTACGGGGCGCCGGACTTCTCGCGCCGGACCTTTTTCCGCGCGGTCGTGGACGGGCGCTACAAGCTGGTGCGCTGGTTCAGCCCGGAAGAGTATGTCCAGCCGGGCACCCTGAACGAGCTGTACGCCCGCAGCGACGTGACCCTGCACGACCTGCGCGACGACCCCGGCGAGATGGAAAACCTCGGCAGCCTGGACCACCCGGGGTACGACCCGGCGCTCGTGGGGCAGATGCTCGGCAAGCTCACGGCCCTGATCGAGCACGAGCTGGGCGAGGACGACTGCCCCTTCGACCTGAACATGTTCGGCACGCGCGAGGTGAAGGACAAGCAGGCGAAGGCCGGGGCGAGCGGGGATGACTGACCGGGGCACCCCCACCAGAGGAAGCGTCCCGCCCCCATGAGCGGCCTCAACTTCCGTACCCTCCCCAACGACCTCGTCGCCGGGCTGGTCAACGGCGTGGCGAGCGTGCCGTCCAGCATGGCGACGGCGGCCTTGGCGGGCGTCAACCCGGTCTATGGCCTGTACGCCATCACCGTCGCGCCAGCGGTGGGAAGCCTCCTCGCCAGCTCGCAGATGATGCAGGTGGCGACCACCGGGGCGTCCGCCCTGACCGCGAGCCAGGCCATCGCGGGCTACTCGGGGGGCCAGCGGGCCGAGGCACTGTTCCTGGTCGTCGCGCTCGCGGGGGCCTTTCTGGTGCTGTTCGGGCTGCTGAAGGCCGGGCGGCTGGTGCGCTACGTCTCCTACCCGGTGATGACCGCCTTTCTCTCCGGGGTGGCGCTCGTGCTCGTCTTCGACCAGTCGGCCCAGCTCGTCGGTTACAGCCCCCAGGGCCAGACCAGCCTCGGGGAATTCGCCGATCTGCTGCGGAATGTCGGCCAGATCAGCCTTCAGTCCACCGTCGTCGGGCTGCTCGCGCTCGCCATCATCGTGGGGCTGTCGCGGACGCGGCTGAGCAACGTCTCCTCGCTCGTCGGGCTGGCGATTCCGACCGCCATCGTCGCGTTCTGGCGGCCCGCCGACGTGCAGATCGTGTCGGACGTGAGCACGATCCCGCGCGGCCTGCCGCCGTTCGGGCTGCCGGACCTCGGCCTGCTCTCGGCCAACCTGATCTTCTCGGCGTTCGCCCTCGCGGTCGTCGTCGCCATCCAGGGCGCGGGCATCAGCCAGAGTTACCGGAACCCGGACGGCAGCCCGGCCAACGCCTCCCGCGACATGTTCGCGCAGGGGGCGGCCAACATCGCCGGAAGCCTGGTCTCCGGGATGCCCACCGGCGGCTCGGTCGGTCAGACCGCGCTGAACGTCAGCGCCGGGGCGAAAAGCCGCCTGGCGGGCATCTTCCACAGCCTGTCCATGCTGGCGATCATCCTGCTGGTGCCCGGCCTGGTGAGCCTGGTCCCCATGCCCGTGCTTGCCGCCGTGATGATCGTGGCCGGGGTGGGCGCGATCCGCTTCGCGGACATCGGCTTCATCTGGCGCACTGCCGGTTCGGGCCGCTGGGTGCTGGCCGTGACCTTCCTGGCGACGCTGCTCGTCTCGGTGGCGGCGGCGGTCGCGGTCGGGGTGGTGACGGCCATCGTGTTCAACTTCTACTCCGCGACCCGGACGGTGCAGGTGCGGGCGCTCGTGCAGCAGGAGGACGGCGAGATTCACATCGTGGACCCGCCCAGGGAACTGCCGAGCCGCAGCGTCACCGTGCTCGAGGTCTACGGCAGCCTCTTTTTCGCGGCGGCCCGCACGCTCGGGGACCTGTTGCCGAAGCCTGGCGGGGCCGAGCGCCCGGTGGTGGTCTTGCGGCTGCGCGGCAACTACCAGATCGGGTCCACGCTGATCGAGGTGCTGAACGACTACGCGCACAACCTGGCCCAGGCGGGGGGTCGCCTCTACCTGGTCGGCATGGACGAACAGATGAGTGCCCGCCTCCAGCGCGCCCGCCGGTTCGATCTCGACCAGGAGGTCGTCATCATTCCGGCGAGCGATGTCCTGGGGGGGTCAACGCGGGAGGCGGTGTCGGCGGCAGCGGAGTGGCTGCGTCAATCTGGAGACAACGTGGACGTGAGTGACGAAGTGGCGGCATGGAAGGATTAAGGCGTGGGGCGGTGTTAAGCGGGCGGGCTGTGCCTCAGCGGTTTGTCCGTCTCTTTCCTGAGGCTGCCCCGCCCGTCCACCCCCTCTCCTGCGGAGCTGCACCAGTCTGCTTCGCAGCTCTCCGAGTCCCAACCTCTTCCCTCACCAGGGACGGGCGGCAGGGAGGGCGACCGTGAGTGACCCGATGCCCGCCACCGCCAAGGCCGCCCCCGGCGAGTCGCGCTGGAGCAAACTGCGGCAGGACACCGTCGCCGGGCTGATCAACGCCGTCGTGAGCGTGCCCGACGGGCTGGCCTCGGCGGCGCTGGCGGGGGTGAATCCGGTCTACGGCCTCTACACCAGCATCGCTGCGCCGGTCGCCGGGAGCGCCCTGGTCAGCGCCCAACTGATGCAGATTTCTACCACCACTGCCTCGGCCCTGGCGGCGGGGCAGGCCATCGCGGGCTACCCGGCGGCCCAGCGCGACGGGGCGCTGTTCCTGCTCGTCCTGCTCGTCGGCGTGTTCCTGGCGATCTTCGGCGTACTGCGGCTCGGGAGGCTGGTGCGCTTCGTCTCGCACGCGGTGATGACCGGCTTCCTGACCGGGGTGGCGGCGGTGCTCGTCCTCGATCAGCTCGCGCCGCTGGTGGGGTACAGCCCACGGGGTGCCAACGAGATCGTGCAGTTCGTGGACCTGCTGCGCAATCCCGCGCAGTTCAACGTGCCCACCATCCTGACCGGCGTGGTGGCCCTCGCCCTCGTCTTCGGGCTGGCGCGGACCCGGCTCGCCACGCTGGCCTCCCTGGTCGCGCTGGTCGTGCCGACGCTGCTGGCCGTTCTGTTGGGCTGGGGGGCGGTGGAGCAGGTGGCGGACGTCAGCCCCATTCCGCGCGGCCTGCCCACGCTGACGCTGCCGAACCTCTCGCTGCTCTCGGTGCCGCTGCTGCTGGCGGCCTTCTCGCTCGCGGTGGTGATCGCCGTGCAGGGGGCGGGGGTCAGCCAGAGCGTGGAGAACCCCGACGGGCGCCCGGTCAACCCCTCGCGGGACATGATCGCGCAGGGCGTGGCGAACGCGGCGAGCGGCCTGCTCTCCGGCATCCCGGCGGGTGGCTCGGTCGGGCAGACGGCACTGAACGTCAGCGTGGGCGCCCGCACCCGCTGGGCGGGCATTTTCGGCGGCGTCTGGATGCTCGCCATCGTGCTGCTGTTCCCCAGTCTCGTCGGGCGGGTGCCGATGGCGGTGCTTGCGGCGCTGATGATCCAGGCGGGGATCAGCGCGATCAACACGCGCGAGGTGCGCTCCATCTGGAAGACGGGCGGCGCGGCGCGCTGGTCGATCCTGGTGACCTTCGTGGCGACGCTGCTCCTGTCGGTACCCGTCGCGGTCGCAGTGGGCGTGGGGCTGACGGTCATCCTGTTCCTGTCCTCGTCCGCGAGCGACGTGACCGTGCGCGAGCGCGTCACCCTGCCCGACGGGCGCGTGGCCGAGGTTGTCCCGCCGAAGACCCTGCCCAGCGAGGAGATCACCGTGCTCGACGTGTACGGCAGCCTCTTTTTCGCGGGGGCGCGGACGTTGCGGGAAGTGTTGCCCAGCCCCCAGGGCAGCGCCCGTCCGGCGGTGGTGCTGCGCCTGCGGGGCCGCACGCGGGTGGGCGCCACCCTGATCGAGGTGCTCGACGACTACGCCGACGACCTCGCGGAGGTGGGCGGGCGGCTGTACCTCAGCGGGGTGGACGAGGACGTGGGCGAGCAACTGCGGGAGGCGGGCAAGCTCGACATGGGCGGTTCCGTTCATGTGGTGCCCGCCGGGGAGGTGGTCGGGGACTCGACTGCGCAGGCGGTGGCCTCCGCGAGTGGTTGGCTGGGCAGCACGCGGCAGGGCACGCCGCGGATGAAGCGGGCGTAGGAGACCAGGAGGCAGCATGTTTCAACAGCTTCAACAATGGGCTGTCCAGATCGAGACGTTTCTCGACTACGACCGCAGCGTGTCCGACGTGGGCGGGTTCGAGATGGCCCTGCGGACGATCCTGATCTACCTCTTCTCGCTGTTTCTGGTCCGGATCGGGAGCAAACGCTTCCTGAACCAGGCGTCGGCCTTCGACGTGATCATCGGCATCATGCTCGGCTCGGTGATGAGCCGCGCGATCAACTCCTCGGCGCCGCTCTTTCCCACGCTGGGCGCGGGGCTGGTCCTGATCGGCCTGCACGCGCTCCTCGTCCGGCTGGCTTACCGCAGTGGCTGGTTCGGCCCGCTCGTCAAGGGCAACCCGGTGCTGCTGATCAAGGACGGCCAGCTCCAGATGGAGGGACTGCGGGAAACCGGCGTCGCCAGGAACGACCTCGACCAGGCGCTGCGGCTGCAAGGCCGGACGACGGACCCGTCCGACATCAAACTCGCCTACCTGGAGCGCAACGGCCAGATCAGCATGGTCTCCCAGGACAGCGGGCCGCGCGTGCTGGAGGTGAAGGTGGAAGATGGGGTGCAGACGGTCCGCATCCGGCTGGAGTAGTTGGCAGGGCGCGTAGCCGGGAAGGGAGATGGGGACGGGGCAACCAGGCGCGGAGGCACAGGACAGACGACCAAGAGCAGCACAGGGAGGGAAAAGCTATGGACCTGGGGTTGAACGGCAAAACGGCGCTCGTCACGGGCGCAGGCTCCGGCATCGGGCGGGCGGTGGCGCTCGCTTTCGCGGCGGAGGGCGCGAACGTCGTCCTGACCGACCTGAAGCAGGAGGGCATGGACGAGACGCTGCGGCTGATGCGGCAGGCAGGCTCCGGTGAGGGCGCGACCCTGATCGCGGACGCGGGGAGTCCTGAGGACCACCAGCGGGCTGTGGACCTGGCCGTGGAGCGCTTCGGCGGCCTGCACGCCGCCTGCAACAACGCCGGGATCGGCGGCGAGACGAACCCGGTGGCCGACCTCAGCCCGGAAGGCTTCCGCAAGGTCATTGAAGTCAACCTGCTGGGCGTCTTTTACGGGATGCACGCGCAGATTCCCGCCATGCTGCGCGGCGAGGGCGGGGCCATCGTGAACATCGCCTCGATCCTGGGGCAGGTGGGCTGGGAGAACTCCTCGCCCTACGTGTCCTCCAAGCACGGCGTGGTGGGCCTGACCCGCTCGGCGGCGCTGGAGTACGCGCAAAAGGGCGTGCGGGTGAACGCGGTCGGCCCCGGCTTCATCCAGACCCCGATTCTGGGCCAAGACCAGGCGGCGCTCGACCACCTGGCCTCGCTGCACCCGATGGGCCGGATGGGGCAGCCGGAGGAGATCGCCAACCTCGTCGTCTTCCTGTGCAGCCCCCGCGCCAGCCTGATGATCGGGGGCTACTACCCGGCGGACGGCGGCTACCTGGCGAAGTAGGGAGCGGGGGCTGAGAGGGGCGGAGGGGCAAGCGGCCCCCGCTGGGCCTGCCGGAACCCCGGCGCGGGGTCCCGACAGGCCCTGAAAGGGCGCCCACCTCTGCCCCGCCAGAACGCCTCTCGGAGGCGGCACGTTCGTCCCTCAGACTTCGCCCCCGAAAGGTCACCATTCATGCAAAAACCACCCCCCGTCCGGATCGTCAACCTGCTGCCCAGCGCCCTGATCGTGGTCGGCGTGCTGCTGCTGCTGAGCTTTTTCGGGCGGGTCAGTTCGGCGCTGCTGGCGGTCACGCTGGCGGTGCTGCTGGCGACCGCCCTGAATCCGGTGGTGGTCTTTTTCGAGCGGTGGATGCCGCGCGGGGTGGCCGCCGTGCTGACCGTGCTGCTGGTGCTGGGGGGTCTGCTGGGCCTGGTGTGGCTGGCGGTGCCGCCCATCGCCGCGCAGTTTGCCGACCTGCTTCAGGGGCTGCCCAGAGACGCCGCGCAACTGGAGGGCCTCTTGCGCGAGTGGCTGGACCGCACGCCGCAGCTGGCCGCCCTGGCGCAGCAGATCGACCTGGACGCCCTGGCCCGGCGCGCGGTGGGGTGGCTCTCCAACCTGTTTCCCGTGCTGCTCTCGGTCACCGGGGCGGTGGCGTCCTTTCTGGTGCTGGCGGTGGTCACCTTCATCACGCTGCTGTTCGCGCTGAGCAACCCCGTGCCCCTGATCAACGGCGTCCTGGGCGCGCTTCCGCAGCGTCACCGCCCGCAGGCCAGAGAGGCGCTGGCGAACGTGCTCAACCAGATGGGCGCCTGGGGCCGGGCGCAGGTGCTGGTCATGCTGATTATCGGCGTGGGCATGGCCGCCGGGCTGTACCTGCTGGGCGTCGAGAACTGGCTGGTCTTCGGGGTGATCAGCGCCCTCGGGGAACTGATTCCGAACCTCGGCCCGGTGCTCGCCGCCGTTCCGCCGGTCCTCTTTACCCTGCTGGGCGATCCGCAGCTGGCCTTCTATGTCGCCGCCTACGCCGTCGTGCTGCAACAGGTCGAGGGCAACCTGATCGTGCCCCTGCTGATGGGCAAGGCCGCCGAGATGCATCCCTTCTCGATCACGGTGGGGGCGGTGCTGTTCGGCAGCGTCTTCGGGCTGGTGGGCGCGGTGCTGGCCGTGCCTTTTTTGATCGTGATCAAGGCCGTCTACGAGACTTTCTACCTCGACCGGCAGCCGGAGGTGTCCGAACAGAAGACCGAGGACCTGATTCACGGCGAACTGGCGCAGGCGGCGCCCGAGCAGGGCGGGCCAAAGGATCGGCCCTGAGGCCAGCGGGGCAGGCTCCCCTGCGGACCGGGGGCCGCGCTCAGGAGGGGTCGGCGGCGGCCTTTGGCCGGGCGCCCGCGCCCTGGGGCGCGCGCTCCGGCGCGGCGCGCTGGGCCTTGGCCTGGTACATGCGCTGGTCGGCCAGGCGCACCACGTCGCTGATCGCCGCGCACTCGTGGCGCCAGGCGATGCCGATGCTGGCGCTCACGCCGTCCACGAACGGCACCTGAAGGCGGTCGTAGGCCCACGCCGTGAACGCCTCCGGAGGCCCCGGAAACTGGGTCATCAGCAGCAGGTACTCGTCGCCCCCCATCCGGTAGACCCGGCCCCACGGCCCCGTGACCCGCAGCAGCCACACGGCGTACCCCTTGAGCAGCGAGTCTCCCAGCGCGTGGCCGAAGCGGTCGTTGATCGCCTTGAAGCCGTCGAGGTCGATAAACACCACCGCAAAGGAGGTCGAGGTCGCGTCCAGGGCGTCCAGATCGCCCTCAAAGGCGTGGCGGTTGGGCAGGTGCGTGAGGGCGTCGGTCTTGGCCGTCACCGCCAGGGCCGCGAGCTGGTTGCTCAGAAAGACGTTGGTCTCGCGCGCCTCCAGATACAGCAGCCGGAGTTCCAGCACGGCCAGGGCGAGGGGCGAAAACTCCAGCTCGGGCACCGCGCTGACCGCGTGGTCCGACTCTGCCCCCAGCCGCTGCGTCCGGGTGCCTTCCCCAGACGGCTCTCCTGCCCACGCCACCGGGACCCGGTCCCCGCCCTCCTGCGACCACAGGGTGACGCCCCGCAGGCCCCCCGTCCGGTGCAGGAGCGCGGCGAGCAGGTCGGCTCTGGATTCGGCGGCCATCAGCGCGAGCAGCGCGTCAGTGGAGGGTTCTGGAAAAGCGGCCATCGTGTTCGTTAGAAATATCACTCCGGGTGGGCCGGGGTTGGTGTCGCGTGTCTGAATACATTCTTGCGGGTGGCGCGGGGGCGCTGGCCCGCTTGAGCCACGGGCGTCCGCTGGAACTGGTCCACTGGAGCCGGTTCGCTGCGGCCGCCGCTCCCGCCTCCCGGGTTCCGGGAAGAGGCCGCGCCGCAGGCCTGCGGCGCGCACGCAAAAGGCGCGGGCCGCTTCTTTTACACTGTCCGGGTGGGTAATCCCTTGATCGAGTTCGGTATCCTGGTGCTGCTGCTGATTCTCAACGGCTTTTTCTCCGGGTCCGAACTGGGCGTCATGGCCTCGCGCAAGTCGCGCCTGCAAGCCCGGGCCAGCGCTGGACACGGCGGCGCCCGGCGCGCCCTGGACCTCGCGGAGCGCCCCGGCATCTTTCTCGCCACGGTGCAGATCGGCATCACGCTGATCGGCACCATCAGCGCCATCTTTGCCGGGGGCAGCCTCACGGGGCCAGCAGAAGCGCTGCTGCGGCCGCTGTTCGGCCCGGCCGCCGCCACGGCCGCCTCGGTCGCGGTCGTGCTGCTGGTGACCTTTCTGTCGCTGGTGCTGGGCGAACTCGCGCCCAAGAGCATCGCCCTGCGCAACCCCGAGGCCCTGGCCGCCCGGGTCGCGCCCTTTTTTCAGCGGCTCTCGCGGGTGGCCCGCCCGGTCGTGTGGCTGCTGGAAACCACCACCCGGGGGCTGCTGTGGGTGGTCGGCATCCGGGGAGAGCCGCAGGAAAAGGTCACCGAGGAAGACGTGCGCGCCCTGGCGCTTCAGGCGGCGGAAAGTGGCGGCCTGGAGGAGGGCGAGACCGAACGCATCGACCGGGTGCTGCGCTTCAACGACCGCCGCGCCCGCGAGCTGATGACCCCCTGGCCGGACGTGGTGACGGTCGACGTGACCCTGCCCCTGAGTCAGGTGGTGGACCGGGTCCTGGCCTTTCCGCACGACCGCTATCCGGCGGTGGACGCGCGGGGCGAGGTGCTGGGGCAGCTCAACGTGGTGGACGTGCTGCGCGCGTCCCGCACGGGCGAGGCGCTGCCTGGCCTGCTGCATCCGGTGGTCTACATGCCGGAGACCGCCTGGGCAGAAGACGTGCTGGCCCGGCTGACCAGCGAGGGGCACCGCCGCCTGGCGATCGCCGTGGACGAGTACGGCACCCTGTCCGGGCTGCTCACGTCCACCGACCTGCTGACGGAACTGGCGGGGGCGGACTCCCCGCCGGAGGAGGGCCTGATCGTGCGGCGCGAGGACGGGTCCTACCTGGTCGACGGCGGGATGCCCATGCACGACCTGCGCGACACCCTGCCGCTGCCCCGGCAGGGGCGCGAGGACTTCAACACGCTGGCAGGCTACCTCCTCGAAGCCCTGGGCGAGTTCCCGTCGGTCGGCGCCCAGACCGAGGTCGAGGGCTGGACCCTGGAGGTCGTGGACCTGGACGGGCCGCGCATCGACCGTGTCCTGATCTTCCCGCCCCACGACGTGGTGCTCGTCGACCTGCGCGGCCTCTGACCCCACCCCCCTGACCCTTTCCAGGTCAAGCTGGTCCACGCGCCCAGGGCCGTGCCCGTGCGCTGAGCAGCGGCGCGGAGCCGCAGCGGGCCGGGCACGTCCCGGCTCAGGCTCAGGTTTCCCGCAGCAGGGCGTGGACACGGCTCTCCAGCTCCTCCCACTCCACGGCCGTCTGCCGTCCGGCGTCGAACTCCGCGCCCAGCTCGGCGTGCAGCGCCTGCACCCCCGGATGATGCTTGTCCAGCTCCCGCCCGGTGTGGCCCTTGATCAAGAAGATCAGGCCTGCCAGGCCGCTGTCCTTGGTCAGGCTGACCTCCAGCGGGCGGCCCAGCAGCCCCGGCACGTCGAAGGGCGCGTACATCGGCCAGAACTTGTTCAGCCCGTCCGCATGAATCCCGGCGCGGGTCCGGTGGGCGTCGCGCCCGTAGAGCGGGTACTTGGCGGGCACCCCCTGGCCCAGCGCCCCGTACAGCTCGGCCAGGCTGTTCAAGGCCGGGAAGTTCGGCCGCTCCACGAGGCCCAGGCCCACCAGATGCAGCAAGGCGCCCTCCAGCGGGGCGTTGCCGCTGCGCTCGCCCTTGCCCAGCAAGGTGCCGTTGATGGCCGCGCAGCCCGCCAAGACGGCCGCGAGGCAGTTCGCCACGATCAGGTGCGTGTCGTTGTGGGGATGAAATTCCAGCAGCTCGCCCGGCACGCCCGCCGCCCGCAGCTCGCGCACCATACCGGGAACGCTGCGCGGCCAGGCCACCTGCTCCAGCGGGAGGCCGACGCCCATGGTGTCGCACAGGCGGAACTTCGGGGCCTGCTCGGCCGGAAAGTCGGCGGCCAGCGTCTGCACGGCCTCCACGAAGGGCAGGATGAACTCGCGCGGCGCCCGGGTGGCGTCCTCCAGATGCAGCCGGGGGCGCAGGCCCGCGTCCAGCACGGCCGCCACGGCGCCGAGGTAGGCCCCGGCCGCCTGGGCGCGGCCCCCCGGCGTGAACTTGTGGAAGGTGTGGTAGTCGCTGGCGCTCGCCAGCATGCCCGTCTCGCGCACGCCCAGGTGGGCGACCAGCGCCGCGTCCTGGCGGGTGGCCCTAATCCAGGTGGTCGGCTCGACCGGGTGCCCGCCCCGCCAGCGCTCCAGCGCCCCCTCCAGCATGGCGCGGTCCGCCGGGCGGTACACGAAGAACTCCGCCTGCCGCAAAGCCCCCGTCGTTCCGGTGAACTCGCCCATCAGGTCGTAGATGCGCAGGCCCGTCTCGACGGTCAGCGGCAGGCCGCCCTGCTGCCCGTCCCGGTGGGTGGTCTCGGTGGTCCAGGCCTGGACCGGGAGGTCCGCCGGGCGCTTTTCCCAGACGAACGCCGGAAAGTCTCCGGGCGGAAAGGCGTCGGGAAACAGGTTGGCTTCGGCCACGTCGGGCACGGCAGAGGTCGCGGACATGAACCCACGCTAGACATTATCCTCAATGCCGTCAATCTTGATTCGCTAGTCAATGTTAGGGTGAATTCATGTCCTCTCTGACGGCTGCGGAAGCCACCGGGCTGCTGGGCGTGAAGCCCGCCACGCTGTACGCCTACGTGTCGCGCGGGCTGGTGCGCTCGGAACCGGGGCCGGCCGGGACGCGGGAGCGCCGCTACAACGCGCAGGATGTCCACGCCCTGCTGGGCCGCCAGACCGCGCGCCGGGACCCCGAGGGAGCCGTCCACGAGGCGGTGGGCGGCGCGCTGCACTGGGGAGTGCCCGTGCTCGACAGCGCCCTGACCCTGATCGCGGCTGGAAAGCTGCGCTACCGGGGTCAGGACGCGGTCACCCTGGCCCGGCAGGCGAGCGTCGAGGAGGTCGCCGCCCTGCTGTGGACCGGGGACCCGGGGGGCTGGGCGCACTTGCCGCTCAGGGCCAGGATGCCGCTCCAGCCGGTGCCGCACGCCTCGTCGGGCAGCGAGGCCCTCGCTTACGCCCTCGCCCACGCGGGGGCGCACGACCTGACGGCCGGAGACACCCGGCCAGCGGCGCTCCCGGCCCAGGCGGCGCGGGTGCTCAATTTGCTGTACGCCACCCTGGAACGCTTCGGGCGCATCCCGCCTGCCCCGGACCTGGCCTTGCACGCCCGGCTGGCCCGGGTCTGGAACGTCCCGGAGGGGGCCGACCTCCTGCGCCTGGCCCTGATCCTGCTGGCGGACCACGAGCTGAACGTCAGCACGTTCACGGCGCGGGTCACGGCCAGTGGGGGCGCCAACCTGCACCACGTGACCCTGGCCGCCCTGTGCGCCCTCCAGGGCCGCCAGCATGGCCTGAGCGTCGTGGAAGCCTCCGAACTGGTCACCCATGCGCACCGGGACGGCCCGGCCCGGGCGCTGCGGGACGCGGCCCGCCGTCAGGCCCGGCTGCCCGGCTTCGGCCACCGGCTCTACCCGGACGGCGACCCCCGCGCCGCCGCCCTGCTGGCGGCCCTGGAGGAGAACTTTGCCGGTCACCCCGCGCTGAGCGCGGCCCAGGGGCTGGCGGCCCTCGTCCGCGCGGAGACGGGGGAGAGGCCGAATGTCGACCTCGCCCTGGGGACGCTGGGGCAGGTGCTGGGCCGCGAAACGGACGACGCGGTGACCCTCTTTGCCCTGGGCCGCGCCGTGGGCTGGCTGGCCCACGCGCTGGAGGCCATGCTGGGCGGCCAGATGATCCGCCCACGGGCCCGCTATGTGGGCCGGATGGAATAGGGCGGCGCCGGAGGAAACCGTCCCCGACTGCCCCCGCCTCCCGGACAGGGCCAGCCGCATGAAGGTGGGGCCAGCGATGCGCCGACCAGCCGCGCGAGGACGTAGGGGGCGCCCAACGCCTGGGGAACTTGCCCACCAGGGTCAGGGCGGCCGGAAAAGAGCCAGACCCCCCCTTGAGCAGGGGGGTGCCGGATCAACCGTGAGGCCCCGGGGTGTCCCGCTGTCCGGGTAGGGTGACCTATGGACACCTTGCTTCCGGTCTTGCAGAACATCCTCACGCCGCAGGGGGGCTGGTCGCTGGCGTTTCTGGTGCGGATCGTGCTGTCGGTGCTGCTGCTGTACGCCCTGGTGGTGATGATCGCGCGCGCGTTCGGCGCCCGCACCTTCGCGTCGTTTACCTCCTTTGACTTCTTGATCAATGTCGCGGCGGGGTCGCTGGTGGCGAGTTCGATCATGGGCCGCAACCTCGCCGAGGGCGCCCTGGCCCTGCTCTGCCTCGCCGCCGTGCAGTGGCTGGTCTCGTCTCTCAGTGCCCGCTCGCGCCGCTTTCACGACGTGGTGGACAACCCGCCCGTCGTGCTGATCGAACACGGCCGGTATCAGGAGCGGGCGATGCGCCGGGCGCGCATCTCCCAGCAGTCGCTGGACCAGAAACTCCGCAGCCAGGGCGTGGGCGACGTGGGCGAGGTGCGCTTTGCCATCCTGGAGTCGGGGGGCAACGTCTCGGTCATGACGGGCGAGGGCGAGGAGCGGCCCGGCACCTTCCCCCGGCGGGCGGGGTGAGCGGCAGATGACCCACCCGCACACGCACAGCCACGGGCAGAACACGGGCGCCCGGCCACTCGCCCTCGCGCTGGCCCTGACAGGCACCTTTCTGGTCGTCGAGGTCGTCTACGGCCTGCTCTCGGGGAGCCTCGCGCTGCTCTCCGACGCCGGACACATGCTTACCGACGTGATGGCGCTCGTCCTCTCGCTGCTGGCGATCCGCGTCGGGCAGCGTCCGGCCGACCGCCTGCGCACCTTCGGCTACCGCCGCGCCGAGGTCCTGGCCGCCGCCATGAACGCCGGGGCGCTGTTGGCCATCGGGCTGTACATCCTCGCCGAGGCGTACCGGAGGCTGCGCGAGCCGGTCGAGGTCCAGACGACCTCCATGCTGATCGTCGCGTCGCTCGGACTGGTCGTGAACCTGATCAGCGCCCGGCTGCTGGCCTCCGGCGCCGGAAGCAGCCTGAACGTGAAGTCGGCCTACCTGGAGGTGCTGGGCGACCTGCTGGGGTCCGTCGCCGTGATCGTGGGAGCGCTCGTCATCCGCTTCACGGGCCTCACCTGGGTGGACCCGGTGCTGGCGGCGGGCATCGGCCTGTGGGTGTTGCCGCGCACCTGGACCCTGCTGAAAGCGAGCGTGAACGTGCTGCTGGAGGGGGTACCCGGGGGCCTGAATCTGGACGCCCTGCGCGCGGACCTGGCGGCCCTGCCGGGGGTGCGGGGGGTGCATGACCTGCACGTGTGGAGCGTGACGAGCGGGCAACACAACCTCACGGCGCATCTGGTGGCGCCCGCGCCCCGGGGAGACCTGCTCGCGCAGGTCCACGCGGTCGCCGAGCGGCACGGCATCGGGCACAGCACCGTGCAGGTCGAGCCGGAAGGCGCCCACCGTGGACGCGGGGGGCACCTGCACCCCTGAGGGCGACCCGGAGCCTGCCGCCTGCCGGGCCTCGGCCGCTGCCCCGGTGGTCCGGCCCCGCGCGTCCATTCGCCTGCGGCGGCAACCGCGCGCGCGGAGGGGCGAGGAGCGGTCGGTGAGCACGCCGCCCTGCTGGGAGGAGGCCGCCTGCCTTGTCCGGGTTGTCAGGCGGTCACCGGCCCCGCCGGGTTGGCCCTCCCGCGCCTCATCCGGGGCCGGTCACCTCCAGCACGCGCCGGTGGCGTTCTTCCAGGTCCCGGCGGTCGGCCTCCTCCTGGGTCTCGCGCAGGGCCGCCCGCAGGGTCAGGTCCGCGTGGCGGCGCAGGCTCGAGCGCCGCTCCGGTCGGGGTTCTTGCTGCGCGACGCTTTCGAGCACCTCCAGCAGCCGCAGCGTCACCGCCGGGTGCCCGGCCCCGTTTTGCCGGATCTGGTGAAACATCACGTCGGTCAGCCCGTCGTAGTCGGTCATCGGCACGGCCAGGCGCAGGTGGCCTGCCACGAGGTGCCGGGAGGGAGGCAGCTCGCGCCCGCTCACCCGGCACAGGGCCGCCCCCAGGTGGTCGAGCACCGCGATGGCGGTGAAAGGATCGTTGATGCCGGGGGACAGGGCGCGCACGGCCACCTCGACCAGTTGCTGGGCCGCAAACTCCACGTCCTGCGAGGAGGTGCGGCGCGGCCCGGTCAGCAGGGCCGCCCGCACGTCCTCGAGCGCGGCGGGCGAGGTGAGCGCGACGGCCATCCCGGGAAACACGAAGTCGCCGGGCCGCACCGTCAGGCGGATCACCGCGTCATGCTTCCGGGCCAGCCTCAGCAGGGCGTCCACGTCGAGGGCTTGCAGGTACCCGCTGTCTTTGGCCCGGACCTCCTCGGCGTCCTGCGGCTGGGCCTGGGGCAAGGCGGGCGCGGCCCCGGGCGAGGGGCGCTCCGCTTGGCTGGAAAACTGCGCCTCGATGGCCCGGGTGAGTTCGCCCGACACCAGCCGGATGACGTGCCCCACGTTGATGCCCGTGGCGATGTGCGCGATGAAGTAGATCAAGACCGCCAGGCTCACGAGGGCCAGGCCCAGCCCCAGCGTCACCGCGAGGTGCGGGACGAAGGGACTCTCCTCCCCGCCCCGCACGGTCCGCAAGACCAGCAGGCAGTAGGCGAAGGTGGCGATGAAGGTCCCGAGCGTGAGCTGGTTGGCCCGGTCGCGGGTGAAGTGCTCCAGCAGCCTCGGCCCCATCTGGCTGCTCGCCAGCGACAGCGCCGCGATGGTGATGGAAAAGGTCGTGCCCGCCACCCCGATCACCGACCCCGCGATGGCCCCCAGCATCGAGCGCGCCCCGTCCGCGCTGCCGCCGTAGATCCAGGGGAACTGACGCACCGTGTCCAGGCTCACGCGCTCGTCCACGTTCACCGCGCCCTCGGCGAGCAGGAGGGCCAGGGCGGCCATCACGGCGGGCAAAAGCCAGAAGCTGTCGCGCAGGTTTCCCCACAGGGCCACCACGCGGCCCGTCACGGGGCGTCCTCGTCACCGGGGCCGGGGCCGGGGACCCGCCAGCGGGGCCGGGGCGCCTGCGCCCTGCCAGCGGGCCAGCCCTCGCGCTGCCTCTCCCGGTCGCCGTCGCTTTCCTCGGTCTGGTCGTGCCACAGGACCTGCCGGGTCGGAAAGGGCAGGTCGATCCCGTGGGCGAGCAGGGCTTCTTTGACCTTCTGAAGCACCTCGTCCTGACTGTCCAGGGCGTCCTTGCGCCGGGGCGGGTCGATCCACCAGCGCACCCGCAGGTTCACGCTGCTCTCGGCGAGGTCCACCACCAGCACCTCGGGCGCCGGGTCCTGACGGATCAGCTTCAGCCCCGCGAGCGTCTCCTCAATCACCCTTTTCGCCGCGCCGATGTCGTCGCTGTAACCGATGCCCACGTCATACTGGAGACGCCTGACCTCATAGGCCGTCTTGACCGTCACCTTGCCGGTAAAGAGTTGGGTGTTGGGAATCACGACCTGAAGGTTGTCGTAGGTGCGGATGATGGTCGCGCGCACCTGGATGTCCTCCACCGTGCCCTCGGCGCTGTCCACGACGATCTGGTCGCCGATCCGGAAGGGCCGGGTGACCAGGATCAGGATGCCCGCCAGCAGGTTTTGCAGGATGTCGCGGAACGCGAAGCCGATGGCGACGCCGCCCACGCCCAGCAGGCTAAAGAGGCTCGCGGGCGTGACCGAGGGAAAGACGATGGTGATCGCCACCAGCACGCCGAGCGTCAGGATGGACCCCGAGGCCAGGCGCCCGAACAGCCGCCCCAGGTTGCCCTCGCGGCTGCCCCACACCCGCTCGACGAGGCTACGTGCCGCCCGGGCGAGCAGCCAGAACCCCAGCAGGACGACGAGGGCGATCAGCACGTTGGGCAGGGCGGCCACCACGTCCCGCCCGATACTCTGCACCCGCTCCAGGGCGACGTTGACGTTGGCGGCCATGCCGCCCTTCATAGCGGGTGAGGTGGGGCCGGTGCAAGGGAGGGGCCAGTGGACCGGGAACCCGCCACGCTTTCCCAAGGGTGGCCGTTTCACCACGCCGCCCTTCACGGTTTGCCCAGACAGCCGCCCCAGACGGCCTGTCTCCCTGTACGGTCAGGTCCAGGGGAAGGCGGCCCGCTGGCCTGGATGGCGAGCCTGTATCCCCGGGAGGTGAAGCCTATGCGGTTTGTCCTGCTGCTCTCGGCCCTGCTGCTGGCGGTTCCCGCCGCCGCGCAGACGACCGGAGAACGTCTGCTGTCCGGCACCACGCTCGGCCTGCCCTGGGGCTTGTACCAGGGGGGCCTGACCAACCTGAGCGACGGTGAAGCCCGCCTGAGGATGAGTGCCCCGCAGGGTGCCCGCGTCCTGGGGACCCGCTACGACGCGGGCGGCCGCGCGGCCCTGCTGACCTACCGGGGAGACCGGGACGCCCGCGCGGCCCTGGCCTTTGCGGTGGACCAGCTTCAGCGTCAGGGCTTTAACCTGACCTACCGCGCCTACCCCTCGCCGGGTCAGGCCCGCGCGCTGCTGCGGCGGGTCGACCGCCTCCTGGAGGTGCAGATCACGCGCGGCGCCGAGGGTGTCACCCAGGCCCTCTACCTCTTCCGGGACGGCGAACAGCCCGAGCGGCTCCTCACCGATCAGGCGCCCGACGCCCTGCGGGTCTACGCCGCGCCCATCGACCTCCAGACCGTGCAGGCCGAGCCGGGCCGGGTGTACCTCACGCCGCCGGACGACCAGCTGATCGACTTCACGGCCTACCGCGACGGCGCCGTCATCCTGGCGTTCTACGGCAATTACACCCTCCAACAGCTGCTCGACTTCTACCTGCCTTTCTTCATCCAGCAGGGCTTCGTGGAGATCGGGGAGGTGACCACCGACGAGGCGGAAAGGACCCTGCGCTTTGGCCGGGGGACGGAGCGAGTGACCCTGCGGCTGGAAGCCTCACCAAGCGTCGAGCAGACCCGGGTGACCCTCTGGTACCGGCAGTGACCCCCGTCCCTGGGTGACGGTTGGGAGCGCTCCTTGGTCAGTGAATCCGGCATGCTGGAGACGCTTCCAGACGCCGCTCTCCACGGTGCGGCCACCCACTCCCAGGGCAGGGGTGAACCAGAAACTCCCCCACACGTTCAGCTAACCACGGCCAAGCGTGCCCCACCGGGCGTCCTCGCTTGCTTGAACGCGCTGAAGCGGAGAATGGACGCGACCGCCCAGGTATGGTGCCTTTCCCATGACCGACACCCCCGACACGGATGGGCTGTCCGACCTGCTGAATGAACTCCGCATCCTGCTTCAGGGAGCGCAGGTGCTCACCAGTTTCCTGATCATCCTGCCATTCAACACCAACTTTGGCCGCGTGGGGTCGCCCGAGCGCTGGGTGTACCTCGCCACCTTCCTGTGCTCGCTAACCAGCCTGGTGCTGCTGAGTGCCCGGGCCCTGCACCATTACCGGCGCCGCCCGATGCGCCACCTGGAGCACTTCAAGCGCACGGCGACGCGCCTCGTCCAGGTGGGGGCCGTCTTTATGACTCTGGCGCTGGTGCTGGCGACACGGCTGGTCGCCGCACAGGTGGTCCCCGGGCTTCCTGGTCTGGCTCCTGCCCGTCAGCATGGCTGCGCTGCTCCTCGCCGCGTGGTGGTGGCTACCGATTCGGCACGAGCGACGCGTGTACGGTGGGGGCAAGCGATGATTCCCTGGATGGTGCTTGGGCGGCGGACAGCGCCCGGGTCTGGCGCTGTCCGCCGGAGGAGGATAATCCTGAGCCGAAGGGCGCCGGGCCAATCACGCCGGATGAGTTCGCCGAGTGGGTGAAGAGATCGGGCATCAGACTGATCCCGCGTTCTTGGCATCCGATCAGCGGTCGCTTGATGGTGGTTGAGGAAGACGCTTCCTGGCCGGAGAGCAAGGCACCTACGCGGGTAGCGACCGTCTTCCGGGCCTCAAATGGCAAGGTGACTGCGGCACTTCGCCTTCCGGACCTTAAGCAGGCGTTCGAACTCGCCTACATCTGCCGTGAGATGGCGGCGACCGAGTGAGCGCACCAGGTTCTCTTCGACTTCGTCCGATACTGGTCACGCCGATCTGTAACGGGCGATCCGGGACTCGTCGAGCAGGGGCGACTGGTGCTCGTCGCCGAGGCCGTCGGATTCCTGACTGAGAGGGGTGCGGCGGCCACTGTGAACTCAACCGCGCACGCGATCGGCATCGACCAGAGTGGTGTATCTCGCCTGATCACGAGCGCCACGGCGGCCGGTTACCTCGCGGTGCAAGCCTCCGCCACTGACGGACGACGCCGCGAACTGACCCTCACTCCCGCAGGCAACGCCATGTTGGACCAGACACATCGCTGGCAAGAGGAAATCTTCCTTCGACTCTCCGCTGGCTGGTCCGAGAATCGTCGCGGTGAATTCCGGCAGGCTATGACCGACCTGATGAACCGCTCCCACGAGCTCGAAGCATCACCCACGCGAACGCCCCGCTGTCAGTCGAGGGGCGACGCCGCTTGATCGAGCGATGCAAGCGGCGGCTGGCGCATCCATGGTCGTGACAGTGACCAGGCCAAGGCCGCAGGCCGTGCCAAGGCAGCCGGCGCGAAGCGCGGATACACCTACCTCCATTCGGCCATCGACGGCTTCTCTCGGCTCTCCTACACCGAGCCGCTCAATGACGAGAAGGGAGTCACCGCAGCCGCGTTCCTTGCCCGAGCGAAAGTCTGGTTCGCCGCCCACGGCATCACCGACGTCTATCGCGTCGTCACCGACAACCTTTGGCGTGCGCGATTTAGACCTGGGGCGGGTCGAGGGCCAAGTGCAAGGCCGTTACTCGGATATTGATGAACTCGGACCCCTGGGCGCCTGTGTAGAACAGCGTCTTGACCATCAGCCCATACCCTGCTGGTGTGGTGGGCGGGACTGATCTCCTGGGTGGGCAACGGCGCGATGTTCATCGCCCTCCCGGTCTACGTCTACACCGAGACGAACTCCACGCTCGCCACCGCCCTTAGCGTCATGGCGAATGCCCTCGCCACCATCGTGATCGGACAAGTGGCGGGCGTCTTCGTGGACCGCTGGAACCACCGGCGCACGCTGCTGTGGGGCAACCTCGTCCTGGCCGCCTTGACCCTGGTGTTCCTGACCGTCCTGCACGCGCCGTGGTGGCTGATCTTGCCGGTCGCCTTCGTGCAATCGGCCGCCGGGCAATTCTTGGGTCCCGCCGAAAACGCGCTGCTGCCGACCTTGGTCACTGAACAGGACTTGGCGGCCGCCAACAGTTTGAATGCCCTCAACAACAATCTCGCGCGCCTGTTGGGTCCGGCCCTCGGCGGCCTGCTGATCGCGTCCATCGGCTTCGCCGGGGTCGTGGTGGACGCGCTGACCTACCTGCTGGCCGCTGGCCTGGTCTTCCTGGTCCGTGCCTCCCAGGTGAGCCACGAGCAACCCCGGGAAGGGCAGGCGGCCGGGCGCTTCTGGCAGGAGTGGCGCGCGGGGCTTCGCGCCGTCCGCAGGAACCCGCTGCTGACGCTGGGATTCGTCATCGGGGCGCTCGTCGGCCTGGGGAAGGGTTCATCTCCACCCTGATGGCGCCCTGGATCAAGGTCATGCTGGACGGTGGCGGGTTGGAACTGGGGTCTCTGATGTCCGTGCAGGCCGTCGAGGGCATGGTGGCGGCCCTGCTGCTCGCGGGGTTCGCGCAGCAGGTCTCCGCCGTCCGCTTGCTGGGCTGGGGTGGCCTGCCCTTCACCGCCTGGGGGACCGCGCAGATGCTGCTGCTGCAAACGGAGTCTGAGCCGGAGCTGCGCGGACGGATCTTCGGAGCGTACTTCGCCTTGTTTGGGGGCGCTCAGTTCGTGGGAATGGCGCTCTCCGGGATTCTGGGGGACTGGGCTGGGGTCCTGGTCATCAATGTGGACGCCGTGACGTACCTGCTCGCTGGGATGCTCGCACTGGGTTACGCCCTTCGTCATCCCGGCGGGGGTTTAGGGAAGCGATACCGTGAGCAAAGTCTGGGGGGAGGTTCAGCCAGGCCCGTGCCTGACAAACCCGCCCGAAGGCAAAGTCAACCAACAACATGCCGGTTTCCGACTTCGCCAACGGTATCGCTTCTTTAAGCTCCCCCAGCTGTGAGTGGTCGGCTTGGGGCTGCGTTGTCGGGCAGTTGTCAAAACGGACGGGTCCGCCCACGCCTCCTGTTCAATCCCATTTCCTGCCCCCATCGAAATAAGGGCCTGACCCTCCTCGTCTTCGCTTGCCAAGACGGTCAAAGGGGAGTACTGTGGCCCTGTACTCCAATAATAAAGAAAGTTTCCGAACAGGAGACCAGGTATGGGGCAACCTCAGACCCTTAGAAAACTCAACCGTCGACACGTTCTCCAGGCCCTACTGGACGCACCCGCGCTGACACGTCCTCAGCTGGCAGAGCAGCTTGGACTCTCGAAGGTGACGGTCGCGGCCATCGTTCAGGAATTGCTTGAGCACCAGGTCGTCGGTTTAAGCGCTCTGCCTGGGCAAGCCATAGGCCGGACACCTCAGGCTGTCCAGTTGTCGCCTACCATTGGCACCGCTCTGGCAATTGACTTGCAAGCCCATAGCATTCAGGGACAGGCCTTTTCGTTGCACGGTGACCGGACCTCCTCGTTCGGCCAGCTGATCGCTCCTCAAGACGTGGTCTCAGCTGCCGAACGCATCATCCGGGAGGTCTACACGACCGCGCCTTTTGGCCCCCTCTCCTCGGTGGTCGTGAGCGTGCCCGCACCGGTCGATCCCCTGGGCCGTATCGGGGAGCCCAATGCCTTGAGTTCTTTTGACCCCACTCCGCTACACGCCGCAGCCCGCGAACTTGAGCTGGACGTCGTTTATGAAAATGACGCCAACCTGGTGGCGCTGGCGTTGTCCTGCTGTTACCCAGACAGCACGACCCTCGCCGCCGTCATCGAGCGCCCCACCGGGATCGGCATGGGCCTCATTCTGAACGGCCAACTCTACCGTGGCCCCCAGGGAAGAGCGGGGGAGCTGGGGAATGCGCCCTGGCCAGGGCAGCAGGGAGTGACCTGCATCGAGCAACTGCCGGTGGCCGAGCGACTGGACGCCACCGCCTACTCTCTGGCGGGACTGGCGATTGGGCTTGATCTGGAGCATCTGCTGTTGGTGTTTGAGGAGGCTGAACAACTGGCTTCCCGCCTGCGCCGGTTGCTTGATCCTGGTGTAAAGCTCACTCTTCCGCCGTCCTCCTCCGGCCTGCCCCTCCAGGGTGCGGGCCTGCTGGCACGCCGACGTGCCAGTGCCCGCCTGCTCGATTCCCTCGCTGATCTGCGAAACCTGGAGCCCCATGTGGCATGAGACCTACCTCAAGACGGTGCTCAAGCCGGACTACGTCTATGCCAGCGAACACCTGCTTCCTCAATTGTTCGACGCCCTGACCGCGCACAGCCTGATGCTGGACGCCCAGCGCTGCCCACACGCTGCGGACGCCGTCAGGCTGCTCAGGCAGCTCCGGGCCACGCACTTTCCGAAATACGATCCGCTCATCGAGGACGTGTTTTTCACGGTCGACCAGCAACTGGCTGCTCAGGATCCGGACGCGGCTGGCGCCATGCGCACGGCTCTTTCCCGCAACGACCTCGACATGACCATCTACCGGTTAAGTGCCCGGGAGCGTTTGTTGCGGGCGGCCCTGCGGCTGCTCAACCTGCGCCAGGCCTTGCTCAATCTGGCCACCCGTGAGATCGAGACCGTGATTGTGGCCTACACGCATCACCAGCCCGCCCAACCCACCACCCTCGCACACTACCTGGGCGGGCTGGAAAACGTCCTGGCACGCGACACCGAGCGGATGTTCAATGCCCTGGGGCGCGTGAACCTGAGTCCGATGGGGGCAGTTGCCCTGGGCGGCACCAGCTTTCCGATCGACCGGCACCTCACCGCGCAGCTGTTGGCCTTTGACCGGCCGATCGAGAACACCTACGACGCGGTGAGTGCCAGTGACTGGCAGGTTGAACTGGCCTGTACGATCACCGTGACCGCCACCACCCTGTCCCGGGGAGTGCATGACCTGCTGTTCTGGGCATCCCGCGGCCTCCTGACCCTGGAAGACGGGCTGGTCCAGGGCAGCAGCGTGATGCCGCAGAAACGCAACCCGGTGGCGCTGGAGCATGCCCGGACGAAGTTCAGCAAGGCCATCGGCATCACCCAGAGCGTCATCCTGAGTGCCCACAACGTGCCGTTCGGCGACATCAATGACCCCGGCCCAGATATGCAGCCTCCGCTGCACACCATGTGGCAGGAGTTCCGTGAAGGCACCGAACTGCTCACGGCTGCCCTGACGAGCCCCAGGATCAACCGCGCAGCCTGGCTCAGGGAGGCCGAGACCGGAGAGTCCGTCGTGACCGAACTGGCGGACGCCATCGCCCGGCACACCGGACAGGGTTTTCGCTACGCCCACAACACGGTGAAGACTCTCCTCGACAACCTCCATGGGGCCGGACGCGAGTTGCCCTCCACCACACCGCAGGACCTGAAGGAGTTGGGGGTCATCCTCTCTCCCGCCGAGCTGCTCCAGGCCCTCAATCCCGCCGCCTTCGTCGCTTCACGCACCACCTATGGCGGCCCTGCTCCAGCAGTGATGGGCGGGGCGCTGGCGGCCGCCCATGGCCGGCTGCAAGGGGACTTTACGCGCCATCAGCAGGTCACTCAACGCTTTGCAGACGCCCGCAGGCGTCTCGAAGGAGGAGCTCCATGAAAAAGCACAGCCTTGGGCGCTGGACGACTTCCCTTCTCGCTGCACTGGCGTGCTGCGCCGCAGCCCAGGTCGGGCCTGGAAGTTATGGGGGCACCGTGAGCGGCCTCGACCTGATGGACGTGGACCTGATGTTCATCGGGGCCCACCCGGATGACGACGGCGGCGTGACGGCCACCCTGGCGAGGTACGTCCTGGACGGGGGACACAAGGCGACGGTCATCACCCTGACCGGAGGGGAAGGGGGCGGCAACGCCACGGGCACGGAGACGGGCCGTGCTCTGGGCCTGATCCGGGAAGAGGAGGAGCGGCGCTCGCTCAGCATGGTCGGCGTCACGTCGCCGCACTTCCTGGGGCTGCGCGACTTCTACTTCACTCTGTCCGCCGAGGAAACCGAGAAGATGTGGGGCGGGCAGGCCTTCGTGTGCGATGTGGTGCGGATCGTCCGGGTGCGGCGTCCGGAGGTCATCCTGACGATGTGGCCGGGGCCGGGCACCCACGGGCAACACCAGATGGCCACGCGGGCCGCCACCCTGGCCTACAACTACGCCGGGGACGCCAAGTATTGCCCGGAGCAGCTCAAGGAAGGCATCGTTCCCTTCACGCCCCTCAAGCTGTACTACTACCCGGGGAGCGCCGCAGACGCCACAGTCAGGATTCCCACCGACGACATCTCCCGCACCGCCCGCATCCGTTACGCGGACCTCAAGAGTGTGGCTCAGTTCAACTACCGCTCCCAGGGCTGGGACGCCACCAATACCCTGCCTGCCCGGGCAGCCAACCCGGAGTCGTTCATGCTGGTGGGAGCCCGCGTCCCCGTGGCTGAGCAGGAAACGTCCCTGCTCACGGGTGCGGTGACGGCTGGGACGTCCCCGGTGGGGGTCCGCCTGGAAATTCGCCCGGACAGCTATGAGATCGGTCTCGGCCGGGCGGCCCCGGTCCGGGTCACCCTGACCAACCAGACGGGGATGCCGATGACGGCGACCCGGCTTCGCCTGAACGCGCCTGAAGGCTGGCAGGTCACCGGGGGATCAGCGTCCCGGACGCTCGCGCCGGGTGAAACGCATACCGCCGTTTTCAACGTCACCGCGCCTGCTGGCGCCAAGGCGGAGAACATGCGGCTCACGGCAAGCTACACGGCCACCCAGGAGGACCGGGGCATCTCGGGCCGCAACGCCGCCTTCGTGCGCCCACTTCCTGCTGTGGTCGCCACGTTCGCTCCGACGTTCGATGTGGCGGGCTATCAGGCCTTCGCCCGTGAGACGGGCACCGAGTGGGTCACCGGCAGCCTGGCGACCCGTTTGCCGCTGGTGGTGGGACAATCCACCGAGGTCACAGTCAACGTCACCAACCGCGGTACGTCAGCCGCCAGCGGTCAGCTGGAGCTGAAGTTGCCGCCAGGCGTCACGCTCGTCGGCTCGCCGCAGTACCAGGTTGGGGCGGGCGCGACCACCCAGGTCCGCGTTCAGCTGCAGGCGACGGCCGCCGCCCTCCCCGCTGGTCGGCAGAGCGCGCTGCTCCCGATCAGCCTGAGCACCGCTGGATTCACCGACCAGGCCAACGCCTACGTGCTGCCCAGCCTGACCATTCCGCGCCTGGGCACCGCTCCCAAGATCGACGGCGACCTGAGTGACATGGCGGCGGGCGCAGGCGGCGCGTTGGGGCCGGAAGACCTGTGGTGGCGCACCAAGCCGGACTCACCCGCCGACGCCAGCGCCTCGTTCAAGATGGGCTACGACGACCAGTACCTGTACGTCGGCCTGAACGTCAAAGATGAGTTGGTGGCCTGTAACATTGCTCCGAACGACGTCAAGGCCCAGCTGCGGTCCGACGCGATCGGCATCACGGTCGACCCCACGGGTCAGAGCCGGGACACTTCAACCACCCTCCAGGCGGCGGCCTTTCCCTGCACCACCGCAGGCTTCCAGGCCCGGGGCTTCCGCGACGCCGACGCCAATCAGGGCGTGATGGAAGAGACCGCGCCGGGCATGCAGGTCGCCTCGGTCAAGGTGGACGGTGGCTACGCCATCGAGTTTCGACTTCCCTGGGCCGCCATGCCCACCCAACCCAAGGCGGGCGCTACTGTGGGCCTGAACCTCGTGATGTATGACGGCGACCAGGAAGGCGCCCGTGTGGGAGCGAATATCAGCCAGAGCGGTCTGGCCTGGTCAGCCTTCTCCTGGGGCGGCAAGCAGGCTCTGCCCTACCTGTGGCCACGCGTCACCCTCGGCAACTGAGTCCGGCCTCTCATCCTTTCAAGGAGAAGAACATGAAAAAGCTGCTTACCCTGGCCCTCGCCCTGACCGTCACTGCTTCCGCCGCTCCCGTGACCCTGACCTACTGGCAGTACGATTTCGCCACCAAGGTCAGCACCATGAACGAGCTGATCAAGAAATTCGAGGCGCAGAACCCCGACATCAAGATCAAACAGGAAACCTTTCCCTACGACGCCTACAACCAGAAGGTCGCCTCGAGCGTGCCAGCCGGGCAGGGACCGGACGTGGTGAACTTGTTCTACGGCTGGCTGCCCCAATACGTGGACAGCGGCTTTCTCCAGCCGCTGCCCGCCAAGGACTTCCCGACGAAGCAGATCGAGAGCACCTTCGTTCCCATGGTCCAGACCAGCAAGATCAATGGCCAGTACTACGCGTTGCCAACGTCCGTGCGCACCCTGGCGGTGTTCTATAACAAAGACCTCTTCAAGCAGGCGCGCATCGTGCCTCCCCGCACCTGGGAGGACTTTATCGCCGCCGGTCAGAAGATCGTGAAGGGGGCGCCCCCACGCTTCAGTGTCCTGGGTTTCGGCATTCAGCCGGACGGCCAGGATTACCACGTGGTCCGCGAGGTGCTGGTCCGGCAGTTCGGAGGCGTCCCCTTCAGCAAGGACGGCAAGCAGGTCACCTACGACAGCAACGCGGGCGTGCGGGCGATGACCTTCTACACCGACCTGATGACGAAGTACAAACTGGGGACCCCCAACTTCTTTCCTGGCAACAACAGCTACCGCGACGCGTTCATTGCGGGCAAGGTCGGCATGATCATTGACGGCTCCTTCGCCATCGGCTCCATCGAGAAGGGCGCAAAATTCAACTGGGGCGTCGTGCCGCTGCCCGTGCTGAAGGCCAACGGGGTCCGGGGCAACTTCGGGTCGTATTGGGTCAACGGCATCACCAAAAACGCCAAGGGGGATAAGCTCGCCGCCTCCGTGAAGTTCCTGAAGTTCCTGACCAGCGAAGAAACGCAGCGCACCTGGCTCGACGCTGTCGGCGAGATCCCGGCTGGCCGGAAACTGTCTGGAACTGCGGCCCTCCGCACCCACCCGGTTTACGGCCCCTTCGTCAGTGCGCTGCCGTTCGCTTCCTCGACCCTGTTCGTGGATGAAGCCGGGCAGCGCAAGGCCTGGGTCGACGCCATCAACACCGTCATCTTGCAGGGGAACAGCCCGGCCAACGCAGTCAACAGGGCTGCGGCGGAAGAGCAAAAGATCCTGAATGGCTACTACAAATAAACTGGTGGGGGGACAGGCTCCGGCCCGTTCCCCCCGTAAGAGGAACACGGTCAGACAACGGCAGACGATGACGGCCTATACCTTCTTGCTGGTGCCTCTGCTCTTCTTCCTGATCGTGCGGTTCATTCCGACCTTCATGTCACTTCGTCTGAGCCTGTTCGACTGGAACATTCTCCGGGAGCAGCAGCCTTTCGTCGGCCTGGAGAACTACCGCACGCTGGTCGCCGACGAAAAGTTCGGGCAGTCCCTGAGGAATACGGCCCTCTACACCCTTTTCGGCGTGCCGCTCCAGATTGGCTTGGGATTGGCCCTGGCGCTGATGCTGAGCCGCGTTGTCGCTCTGCGGGGCCTTTACCGGGCGCTGTACTTCGCGCCGTACGTCACGCCCATCGTGGCCGCCGCCTGGGTCTGGCAGTGGGTCTTCAGCCCGCAATTTGGCCCGGTCAATACCGTTCTCGGCTGGCTCCAGCTTCCTCCCCAGCCCTTTCTGACCTCTCCGGACCAGGCGCTGGCAACCACCGCCGGGCTGGTCGTCTGGCAGAACCTGGGATTCCAGGTCGTGCTGTTCCTAGCCGGTCTGGCGGCCATTCCCCGCAGCTACTACGAGGCGGCGGAGATCGACGGGGCGACGGGCACCCAGTCCTTCTGGAGAATCACGCTGCCGCTGCTGAACCCGACCATCGTCTTCAGCGTGGTCACCGGGACGATCTCGTACCTTCAGCTGTTCACGCAGGTCGTGAATCTTAATTTCACGGACCAGGGCGGGCCGCTGGGCAGCACCCTGACCGTCGCCGTCTACATCTACCAGATGGCCTTTGGCCGCTTCCAGATGGGTTACGCCTCCGCCATCACGGTGGTGCTGTTCGGCATCATCCTCGCCATCACCCTGCTGCAACTGCGCTTTCTCACGCGGAGGTACGACACATGACCGTGGCCGCCTCAGCGCCCAGAAAACGGGTAGAGACGCGCACCCTGCTGGTCTACGCCGCCCTGACGGTGGGCGTCATCCTCACCCTCTTTCCCTTCGCCTGGATGCTCCTGACCAGCCTGAAAAGTTTTCAGGAGCTGTTCAACCTGAGTTTCCTGCCCAGTCAGCCGACCCTGGACAACTACCGTCAGGTGCTGACGGAAACCCGGTTCCTGCAATGGTTCGGCAACAGCCTGCTGGTGGCGTCTGTCACGACAGCCAGCGTGCTGTTCTTCGACTCGCTGGTGGGCTACACCCTGGCCAAGTTCGATTTCCCAGGCAAGAACCTGGTGTTCATCCTGATTCTCTCGACCCTGATGATCCCGACCGAGATGCTGGTGATTCCCTGGTTCGTGGGGGTCACGGACATAGGGCTTACCCAGAGCGTGCCCGGGGCCTATTTCTCGATCATGTTCCCCGGTCTGATCAGCGCATTCGGGGTCTTTCTGATGCGGCAGTTCTTCGACACGCTCCCCAATGACCTGCTGGAAGCGGCCCGGATCGACGGCATGCACGAGTTCGGCATCTTCTGGCGGATTGCCCTGCCACTGGTGCGTCCCGCCCTGGCGAGCCTGGCTATCTTTACCTTCCTGGGCAATTGGAACGCCTTCCTCTGGCCGCTGATCGTGATTCAGCAGCCCCAGTTCCGCACGCTGCCGATCGGAACGGCTCTGTTCAACGGCGAGGCTGGAACCCAGTGGGGATTGATCATGGCGGCCAGCAGCCTGGCCGTGATCCCGGTGCTGATCGTGTTCGCCATCTTCCAGAAGCAGATCATCGAAGGCATCGTGCTAACCGGGTTGAAAGGCTGAGATGCGCCCGTCCCTCCTGGCCGTCTTTGCCCACCCAGACGACGAAACACTTCGCTGCGGCGGCACCCTGGCCCGCTATGCACAGCTTGGCGTGCGCGTGACTCTGGTGTGTCTCACCCGGGGAGAAGCGGGCAAGAACACGGATCCGGCCCTGGGGGAGATCGATCTGGCGCAGCGCCGTGAAGCGGAACTGCGGGAGGCCTGCACCCACTTGACCATCGACCCTCCCCTCTTCCTCGGCTACCACGACAGTGGACGGGGCGAGCGGCTGCGCCGGGATGATCCGCTGGCGACCATCAACGCCGATCCCCTGGAGATGGAAGCGAAGGTGCTGGAGATCGTCGCCCGGGTCCAGCCACAGGTCATGCTGAGCTTCGACCCACACGGGATCTACGGCCACCCGGATCATCTGGTCGCCCACCGCCTGGCCACCGCCGTATTCGCGCGCAGTGGAAGCGTCGGAGTCCCGATCTCCAGGCTCTATTACACGGTGCAGACCCACTCGGAAATGCGCCTGCTCCAGACTGGCCGCTGCTTGGGCGTCCTTTCCGGTCTGGAACCGGACACCTACGCCGTCTGTGAGGAGACCGTCGCCGCCCGGGTGGATATTGCCCAGCAGGGCGAACGGAAACGCCGGGCGCTGTACGCGCACCGAACGCAGACCGGCCCCCTCAGCACCCTGGGTAACCTGACCGAAGCGCAGTGGAAGCCCCTCCTGACGTCTGAGACCTTCAGCCTGGGCGGCACCCGCACGCCCATTGCACGCTACCCACATCCGGACCTCTTCGAGGGCCTGCCGCACCCCGGGTTCCGGGACGTTCAAGCATGAGTGCGCTGGTTGTCCTGGGCAACGTGAATGTCGACCTGATTCTGGGTCCTCTGCAGTCGTGGCCTGAGCCTGGCACGGAGACGCTGCTTCCCCAGGCCACCTGGCGGGTGGGTGGAAACGCAGGCAACGCCGCGGTGACGCTCGGGGCGCTGGGAACCGACGCCCGCATCATCAGCACCGTCGGGCAGGATCTCCCGGGCCGGTGGCTTCAGGAAAATTTACGGGGCATTCCCGTCACCTGGGTTTCCGTCCCGGCCCAGACGTCCATCACTGTCGCGTTCACCCACCCGGATGGGGAACGCTCCTTCGTTACCCACCTGGGCCACCTGAACTCGCTGTGCTGGGACGACCTGATGCCTCACCTCCTCACCTCCGGGTGGGTCCTGCTGGCTGGAGCGTTCCTCACCCCGCGCCTTCGCCAGAACTACCCGTCCATCCTGGAAGCCCTGGCACGCCGCGGCGTACAGGTGGCCCTGGATGCTGGTTGGCCCGATGGAGGCTTTACCCCTGCGGTTCGCCTGGAAGTCGCTGGCTGGCTGCCGCTCGTGCATCACCTGCTGGTCAACGAGGTGGAGGCGTGCGGCCTGACGTGCGAACGCGATCCTGAAATTGCGGCCCTGCGGCTGGCCGAGCAACTGGCTCCTGGAGGCACCGCCGTCGTGAAGCTGGGCGGCCAGGGCGCCCTGGCCGCCCAGCACGGCGCAGTGGTCCGGGCGCAGGCCCCCGAAGTCCAGGTGGTGGATACCGTGGGCGCTGGAGACACCTTCAACGCGGCCTATCTCCACGCCCTGATGCAGGGGTGCAGCCTGCCCGCGTCCGTGACCTTCGGGGTTCAGGTTGCCTCGCACGCCGTGTCCAGCGAAGTGCGCCACGTTCTTCCTGCGGCCCTGTTGGTCCCGACCTGATGACTCTGTCTGACCCGTTGATGCTCCGTGAGGCGCGCGAGACGCCCGAACTGATCACCCGGCAGTGGCAGGAAAACGCCGCAGTCTCGGGCGCCTTGGCGGCAACGCTGGCAGACCGGCGCCCACCTTACGCCGTGACCATTGCCCGGGGCAGCAGCGACCATGCCTGCACGGTGCTGAAGTATGCACTGGAGACCGAACTGGCCCTGCCCGTCGCCAGCCTGGGTCCGAGTGTGCACACGCTTTACGGGGCGCAGCTCGAGCTGCGCGGCGCTCTGGTCATCGCCGTATCGCAGTCCGGGGCCAGTCCGGACGTGGTCGCGAGTGTTCGGATGGCCCGGCGGAGCGGTGCCACGACCGTGGCGGTCGTGAATGTGGAGGACAGCGATCTGGCCCGAGAGGTGGAGTTTGTGCTCCCGTTGCACTGCGGTGAGGAGCGTGCCGTCGCCGCGACCAAAAGCTACCTGACCAGCCTGACGGCGCTGCTGCCCGTGGTGGCCAGCCTCAAAGGCGACCGGAGGTTGCTGGCGGCTCTAGAGCGCCTGCCTGAGGCCCTGCAGCTCACCCTTGGCCTGGAGCGCCCGGCCAGCGAACTGGCCGAGCGTTACCGTTTCGCCGAGAATCTGCTGGTGCTGGCGCGGGGACTGCACTTCGGGGTGGCGCAGGAGGCGGCCCTCAAGCTCAAGGAGACCTGCGGCATCCACGCCGAGGCGTACTCGGCGGCGGAGTTCGACCACGGTCCCAAGCGGCTGCTGGCGGGGGGAGTGGCGCTGCTGGGCTTCACCTCTGCGGATGCGGCGGCAGACGCGACGGCCCGCACCTATGCCGATTTGACCGGGAGTGGAGCGGACCTGCGAACCCTGGGACCCACGCCGGGCAGCACCCTAACCACGCCAGCGACCAATCACCCATTGACGGACCCGGTCGCGAGCGCCCTGGCGTTCTACTTGTTCGCCGCCCATCTCGCCCTCCACCGGGACCTGGACCCGGACGCGCCGCCACTGCTCAGCAAGGTGACCCTGACCCGTTAGGGCAAAAGGACGGGAAGAGAATAGGCAGCACACTTTTGCTTCGGGGCCACACCAGGAAAGCCATTAAGCTGTCACCATGGACTTCGAGACGCTCCGCGTTGACCTGATTGGTACGGACGCCGTGACTCGGGTGGGACCATCGGCCTCCCGCGGCATAAAGGCAAGGACGCGCCGAGGGTCTGTGACGGCATCCACGTGGAGCTGAGCACCCAGGACCTGGACGGGCTGTACGCCTGGATGCAGGAGACGGGCATCGCGGTTGAGACACCGCCGCACGACCGGCCCTGGGAGCGGGTGATGGTGCTGCGCGACCCCGACGGCTTCAGGGTCGAGGTCTCGCGGGGCGAGCGCCAGCGCAACCGTCCCGAGTAAGGCGCTGGACGACGTGAGGGTGAAGACCATCTCGCCGGTCTTCACTTCTTTCGGGCGCCACTTCCCCGGTGACCGGGCGCCCGCCTCGCACCAGTCAAATACCCACACCCATTTTCGGCGGACTTAAGTTGACCTTCATGTTATTCTGTTCCTACCAGAATAGGCGCCGGAGGGTGGCCGTGTGTCAGGAGGGAGCGAAGTGACCAAGCATCTGCTGATCGTTGAGGACAACCCGCACGACCTGGAACTGGCCCGGACGGCGCTGGAGCTGAGTGACGTTTGTTGCGAAGCCCAGGTGGCCCGCGACGGTCAGGAGGCACTGGACCTGCTGCGCCAGGCGGGGAGCATGCCGGACCTGGTGCTGCTCGACCTCAACATGCCGCGCGTGTCCGGGCATGAAGTCCTCCAGCGGGTCAAGAATGACGAGCTGCTGTGGCAGGTACCGGTGGTGGTGTTCACCACGTCGAGCGAGCCGAGCGACCAGGCGGCGTGCGCGGCGGCCGGAGCGGACGACTACGTGGTGAAGCCGGGCGGATTCGAGGAGCTGATTGAGACCCTGAACGCCCTGGGGCGGCGCTGGCTGGCAACCGCACATGCCCCTCTGCGGCGGCTGACCGTCCTGTAAGCGCCGTCCACCTTGTCCCCTTATCACACTCACCTGGCGGTTCTGTACTTTCAGAGAGTCTCTCACAACCACCGACCGGGTGAAGTCGGCAGGGCGCTCCTGGCCCCATCTGGAGCCAGGAGCTTACTTCTTGGCCTTGGTCGTGCGCCCGCGCGCGGGTGCGGCCTTCTTGCCTCTGGCCTGCGAGCGGGATTGGCCCAGTTGCTGCCCTTTCTCGAAGCTGGCCTGCATCTTGCGGCGGGTTTCGGCCGCCAGCGTCTTGAAGTCCACGTCCCCGGCTTCGATGGCCTCGATGGTGGGCTTGACCTTCGCGCTTCGGCGGGGGCTGGCCGCCAGGTCCGCATTGACCCGTTCAAACCAGGCCTGATACTCCGGGGTCAGGTCAATGACCATCTCGCGGGTGTCCCGGGTGCCGGTCTCGTCGCTGCCGCGCTTGCGGTAGGTCTTGGGCAGGGTTGGGCAGGGTGAAGCGCCCCGGCACCTGCGCGGCCTCCAGTTCGCCGGTTCGCACGGCCTCCCGGAGGCGCCGCACAAAAGCGTCGCTCCGCTGGGGGTTGGAGAGGCGGCCGACCTGCTCGCTCAGCGTGATGTAAGGCATCGCCGTCATCTTCAAGGCTCCTCGCCTTGCTGAAGCGGGAACTGGGAAGCAAGGCACCCTGAACGGGGGGCACAACCAAGCAGCGAGGCCAGATATGGAAAACCTGGAGTCGCCTGTAAGCGTCAGCATTTTCTTTTGCCAGAGGCACTTTTTTTATCGCGGTCTGTGTGAAAGATGGTACCAGGAGGGCAGGATGGCCCCGGCCACCACTGGCGGCACGATCAACCTGCTCGGCCCCTCGCCCGGAGGCAAAGCCCCTGGAGACCTCCGGGCGGGGATCTCAGGTCATGCCAACCAGCTTCCTTACCCCCCTCAGCCGCTTTCCAGACAAGCTGCCGCCATGACCCCACAGACCCCACAGGATGAAGATACGGCGTGTCCAGAGCGGCGGGAGCCAGGCGTCAGGCAAAGACCGCGCGGGGAAGGTACAGGCTGACCAGGTAATTGGGCAGATCCACCACTTCACTGATCCGCAGGTCCGCGCACACGCTGCACAGCAGGTAGGCGTCGTCCGGCGCGAGGCCGTACTCCCGGCCGAGGTGGTCGATCATCTCGCGGACCGCGTCCCGCGAGGCACTCAGCAGGTCGCTGGCAACGCCGGTCGTCACGTCGTACCCCTGCTGGTCGATATGACGTGTGACCGGACCCGGCGTCCGGAAGCGCGGGAAGGCGAAGTTCGCCTGCTTGACCAGCGAGAGGTGCAGAGTGACCTGCATCGCGGACTCGATGGCCGTGCCGCAGACCTCGCCGTCGCCCTGAGCTGCGTGCGTGTCCCCGATGCTGAACAGCGCTCCGGGCACCTCGACCGGCAGATACAGCCGCGTGCCCGCGCGCAGGTCACGGATGTCCATGTTGCCGCCCACCCGGCGCGGAGGCACCACCGAGGGCGGCCCCGGCTCTGCGGGCGCATTCCCCAGGGTCCCGGGAAATGGCTGGACCGGCACCCGGATTCCCGGGGCGAACTCCGCCACGTTCCGGTCGTAGGTCCAGACTTTCAGGTAAGGCTCGGGGAACTCGTCAGCCAGCAGCCCGAAGCCGGGAATGTTGACGGTCCAGCCGCTTCCGGACGGGATGAATTCCAGCAGCTCGACCACCAGCGCGTCGCCCGGTTCCGCGCCGTGGACGTACACCGGCCCCGAGAGCGGGTTGACCCGGCCGAAATCCAGCGCTCGCAGGTCGGCCAGGGTCGCGTTCGCGCCGAGCTGTCCGCCGCTGGCGTCCGCGACGCTGAAGGAGACGGTGGTACCGGGCGCGACCTCCAGCGCGGGCGGCAGGTCACGGTCCCAGCCGTGGTGGCAGGGATGGTCATGCAGGGTGCGGTGGGTCATGTGGGAAAGCTCCTCATGGGACTCCGCTTGGACCGCTCACGAAGGGATTCGGGCCAAGCGAATGGAAGCGGAGGCCGGACGTGAGAGTGACGACCCGGGTTGGTTGGCCGGGTGGACGGCGGGACAGACCGAAGCCGGGTCAGGAGGTGCGGCCCCGGGGGTCGAGGGCCTCGCGCAGCCCGTCCCCCACCAAGTTGAAGGCCAGCACGGTCAGAAAGATCGCCAGACCGGGAAAGATCGCCAGCCACGGGGCGTCCGCGAGGTACCCGCGCGCCGTGTTCAGCATCGACCCCCAGCTGGGCGTGGGCGGCTGCACCCCCAGGCCCAGGAAAGACAGGCTGGATTCGGCCAAAACGGCGTTGGCAATCGCCAGGGAGGTCTGGACGATCAGGGGGCCGCTGATGTTCGGCAGCAGGTGACGCCAGAGGGTCCGGCCACTGCTGGCGCCCAGCGCCTGCGCGGCCTGCACGTATTCGCGCTCGCGCTGGGCCAGCACCTCGCCCCGGGCCACCCTGGCAAAGGCCGGAGCCGTCACAATCGCGATGGCGAGCATGGTGTTTTGCAGGCTGGGTCCCAGGATGGCCGCGAGGGTGATCGCCAGCACCAGAAAGGGGAGGGCCAGCATTGCGTCCACCACGCGCATGATCAGCTCGTCGAGCCAGCCCCGGAAATAGCCAGCAATCAACCCGAAAAACGTCCCGGACAGCATGGCGAGCGTGACCGAGACCAGCCCCGCGCTGAGCGAGACCCGCGCCCCGTAAAGCACGCGGGTCAGGTTGTCCCGGCCCAGTTCGTCTGTGCCGAAAGCGTGCTCGGGGCTGGGCGCACTTCGCAGGTCGGTGAAGGATGCCTGCGCCGGATCGTAGGGACTGATGACCGGCGCCAGCAGGGCCAGCGCCGCGAACGTCAGCAGGATCAGAGCGCCGAACACGGCGAGCTTGTTGGCCAGGAAGCGCCCCAGGGCCTTGTTCCTCCGCCAGGCGCGCAGGCGGGAAGGTGGCGAGGCGGGCAGAGACCGGGCCATCACTGGTACCGGATGCGCGGATCGACCGCCGCATACGTAAGATCGACGAGAAAGCTCACGGCGAACACCGCGAGCGCGGAGGTGAGCACCATGCCCTGGATGACCGGCAGGTCGCGGGTGAACACCGCGTCCACCAGCAGCCGCCCGAAGCCCGGCACGCTGAAGATCTGCTCGGTGATGACCGCGCCCCCCAGCAGCCCGCCGAGTTGCAGGCCGAAGGCCGTGATGACCGGAATCAGGGCGTTACGCAGCCCATGCTTGATCAGCACGCGCGAGTGGGTCACGCCCTTGGCCCGGGCAGTCCGCACGTAGTCCTGGGTCAGGGCCTCGGTCATGCTGGCGTGCAGATAGCGGGTGAGCACCGCCGCCGACGCGGTCCCCAGCGTGATCGCGGGGAGGATCATCAGCGAGAGGTTGCGCAGCGGGTCCTCGGCAAAAGACACGTACCCGCTGGCCGGAATCCACGCGAGCTGAACGCTGAACACGTAGATCAGCAAAATCCCCAGGAAGAAGTTGGGAATGCTGATCCCCGCCAGCGAGAGCAGCGTCACCACCCGGTTGGTCAGCCCCCCGGGGTTCAGGGCGCTGAGCAGTCCGGCAGGCAGCGCGATCACCAGCGCCAGCAGCATGGATAGCACGGCGAGTTCAGCGGTGGTCGGCAGCTTGTCCGCGATCAGGGCCGCGACGCTGGCGTTGTCCTTGACGCTGGTCCCGAAATCGAACCGCAGGGCGTCAAGCAGCCACTGGCCGTATTGCACCGGCAGGGGCTGGTCGAGGCCCAGGCTGCGGCGCAGTTCGGCCAGGGCCTGCGGCGTCGCTTCCTCGCCCAGCAAGAGCCGCGCGGGATCACCGGGTAGAAGACGAACCATGGTGAACACCAGAACGGTGACCACCAGGAGGGTCGGAAGGGTCGAAAGCAGGCGGCGCAGCGCGAACTGGATCACGGGAAAAATGCTCCTCGGCGCCGAAGCCGGGCGGGAGAAGCCTGGCTCCACGGGCGCCCGTCACCTTCAGAAACCGGACCTTCGGGAACTGCCTACTTCAGCGACACGTCTTTGAAGCGCATGATGCCGTCCGGGATGGGCTTCAGGCCGCTGACGGCCCGGCTCATGCCCAGGACGTTGCGCTGGTGGTACACGAAGATGTAGGGCACGTCGCTGCGGATGGTGTTGAGCGCCACGTTGTAGCTGGCCTTGCGGGCCGACATGGCCGTCTGGGCGCGTGCCCTGTTCAGCAGGGCGTCCACCTGCTTGTTGCTGTAGCCGGAGTAGTTGTTCGTCCCGCCCGTCACGAAAAACTCGTAGATGTTGCCGTCGGGGTCCGGGCGACCGCTCCAGCCCAGGATCAGGGCGTCGAAATCCTTTTTGTCCGAACGCTCCAGCAGGGTCCCGAACTCGACCTGCTCGATCTTGGCGTTGATCCCTGCCTGCGCGAACATCGCCTGGTAGAGCTGGGCGAGCTGGGTGGTGACGGAGCCGGGCGTGGTCAGCAGGGTAAAGGTGAGGTTGCTCTGGCCCGCCTCCTGAAGCTTGCGGCGGGCCAGGGCCACGTCGGGCTTGGGCGCGCTCCCGGCGATGTAGACGGGTGAGCTGGGCGCGAAAGGCCCCGTGGCGGGGGTCACCGTGTTGTAGAACACGACCTTGTCAACGGCCTCGCGGTCGATCACCGTCGCGAGGGCCTGCCGCACGGCCTTGTTGTTGAAGGGGGCGCGGGCCGTGTTGAGGTGGATGCCCTGGTAGCCCAGCCCGGCATAGTTCATCACGTCGAACCTGGCGTTCTTGTCCAGCTTCGAGATGTCCTTGGGGTCGATGGGATTGATGACCTGCACGGCGCCCGAGAGCAGGTTGGCGTAGCGCACGTCGCCGTCCGGGAAGGGGCGGAAAACCAGTCGGCCGATCTTGGGCGCGCCGTCCCAGTAGCTCTTGTTGGCTTCCAGCGTGATGTTGTCCTGCCGCTTGCGGCTGACGAACACGAAGGGGCCGCTGCCCACCGGCTCGTTGCCAAAGTCCTTTCCGGCTTTCTGCGCCGCTTTGGGATTCACGATCATGCCCGAGCGGTCCGCGAGCACCGCGAGCAGCGGGCCGTAGGGCTGGCTGAGCGTGATCTGCACGCTGGTGGGGCTGAGGACCCGGACCTCCTTGACGCTTTTCAGCTCGCTCTTGCGGGCGCTGCCCTCCAGGGTCATGTGGCGGTCCAGCGAGAACTTCACCGCGTTGGCGTCGAGCGGGGTGCCGTCGTGGAATTTCACGCCGGGGCGCAGGGCAAAGGTATAGGTCAGGCCGCCGTTGGTGACCTTCCAGGACCGGGCCAGCATCGGCACGACCTTGAGGTTCTGGTCGAGATCGACCAGCTTGTCGAAAATCTGGTTGAGCACCTGGCGGTCGACCAATGCGCTCGACAGCGTGGGGTCGAGACGCGGCGGGTCGGCGTCCAGCCCAACCGTGAGGGTCTGGGCCGCAGCGGTGCCGAGGGCCAGCAGGGCGAACAGTCCGAGGGTCTTGGCGTGGCGCATGGGCGTCTCCTTGGTCACAGCGTGACTTCCCCGGCAGGGCGGGAAGACCGGTCCTGGGCCGTGGGCTTGAGGGCGGACGTTTCGACGACGGCGGTGAGGTGGTCAAACATCGCGGTCCTGGCGCGCTCGGGATCGTTGGCGAGGATGGCCTGCGCGATGCGCCCATGCTGGGCGATAGTAAGTTCGGGCAGGTGGCCGGTCAGGGCCGTGGTCCGCAGGTCGCTCAGCAGGGAACGCAGCAGGGCGAGCACTTCGAGGATGACCGGATTGCCCGCCGTCTGCGCGACGAGCTGGTGAAACTGGAGGTCCTCTTTGGACAGCCGCAGGCCCCGCGCCGCCGCCTCACGCTGCTGGTTCAGGGCGAGTTCGAAGGCCGGGGCGTGCCCCGCCGCCGCGCGCCGTGCGGCGAGGGCCGCGACTTCCGGCTCCAGCAGCAGGCGGAATTCCAGCAGATCGAGGGCCGCCTGGGGACTGCCGCTGAGCAGGCCGCGAAAGGGCAGACTCAGGGTCTGGGCGTTGGGAGAGCGCACGTAAGTTCCGTCGCCCTGGCGGACTTCCACCTGCCCCAGCAGTTCGAGCTGGCGAAAAGCGTCGCGCAGGCTGGCCCGCGACACCCCGAAGCGGGCGCTGAGTTCGCGCTCTGGCGGAAGGCGAGTGCCACTAGGGTACGTCCCGTTGCGAATAAGGAGCAGAAGCTCGTTGGCGACCGTGTCTGACAGTTTGACCTTGCGGATGACACTCGGCACTCGACCTCCTAGACGTACATCAACGCTGGAAGAGGTAGTATGGTCAGACCAATTGTATGTGGACCGAGTGTACCTCCTGGCTGCTGAAAATGCACGTCTGTTCTGACTAGACAGACCGCCTGAGCACGCCTCTGCGCGCTCCTCGTCAGCCTGACGCGATGGGGCGCTCCCCGACCTGGCCCGGCGTGGGAACCGGCCCTGCGGTCGGCGGGCAGGCCGATAGGCAGGCTCCGGCAGGCCGCCCGGTAGGCGAGGGAAAGCCGGTCTTGGGCCTGGTGCTCGCTGACGGTGCCGTCCGGGTGCGTCAGGGTGACCGTGTGGACCTCGGTGGCCAGCGCGGCGAAGCGGACGCGCTCGCGGCGGCTGCAACAGCGGTAGCCGTGGGCGCGCAGGTGGTCGCGGTACACCCGGCACACGTCGCTCATGGGGACCACCCGGCGGGGACCTGTGCTTGCGAGGTCGGTGCGGGGAAACTCGCGAATCAGAACAGCGGATGACCCCAGCAATTCAAATCACAGAGCGAAGTGGTCGGCACCACCCCGACAGCAGATGGGAATGCCCGGCCGCCCGGATTCGGACAGGCGGCAGAAGTTTTGGCGATGACAACACCAGGCCGTTCCCGGTGTGGGAGCACCTCAAGCGGTGACCACCCATCCCCGAAAGGCGAACCCGGTATAGAACAGGCTGACCCCCCGGAACCCGGCGTCCCGCAAGGTGGCCTCGTCCTCCTCCGGCGTGAGGATGTGCAGGCGCGCGTCCAGGGCCACCCAGGCCTTCGCCGCCTGCTGAGGCTCGATGCCGGAAGTCACCAGGAAGGCGGCGTGGCGTGACAGCCACAGGTCCCGCTCGCCTTCCCCCTGCGGAAAGCTGAAGTGGGCCACCACGAACGGCGCGCCGGGCCTGAGACGGCGGTGAACCTGGGCCATATGGGTCTCCCTGAGAGCACCACTGATGACTGGGCTTGCCCCGATTGTGCGTAGTTGAAGTTAAGCGGCTGTAGCTTGGCGTTCGAACTCCAGGGGCGTCAAGTACCCCAGGGTGGAATGGCGGCGCTGGCGGTTGGAGAAGACTTCAATGTCCTCGAAGACGGCTTGGCGGGCAGCCGCACGGCTCTCGAAGATGACCTCCTCGAACAGCTCCCGTTTCAGGGAGCTGAGAAAGCCCTCCACGACGGCGTTGTCCCAGGAATCCCCCTTGCGGCTCCTGCTGCCCCTGGCCCGCAGGCGGGCCAGTTCTGCCTGAAAGAGCCTGCTGACGTATTGGCTGCCCCTATCGCTGTGATGGAGCAAGCCCGAGGGCGGATCACGACGCCTGGCGGCCATCTGGAATGCGGCCAGCGGCAGAGTGGCGGGCATGGACGCGGCCATCGCGTACCCAATCACGGCCCGCGAATACAGGTCCAGGGTGACCGCCAGGTACAGCCAACCCTTCCGGGTGGGCACGTACGTGATGTCGGACGCCCAGACCGGATTGGGCTGCGGAACCTCGAACTGGCCTGGCGTTCCAGGCGGTTGGGGCAGACCGGGAGAGGGTGGTGGCTGTCGGTGGTGCGCAGCCAGCGGCGCTTCCCTATGCCCGGAGACCCCCCGAGCGCATCAGGCGAGCCACACGCTTTCGAGACCCCCGCAGACCTTCGGCCCGCCGTTGCGCGTGAAGTCGTGGCGCCCCATATCTGCCCTTACTCCGCTGGTGAGCGTCCTGGATGCGCTGCTCCAGCAGCGCATCCTGCTGCTTGCGGTCGGAGATCGGCCTTCTCCGCCAACGGTGGTACCCACTCACCGACACCTCCAGCACCCGGCACCTCACGTCCAGACGGGAGTGCTCGCGGTGAGCGTGGATGAAGCGGTACCTCAGCGCGTGGTTTCTTTGGCGAAGAAGGCCGCCGCTTTATTCAGGATTTCGCGCTCCTGGCGCGAGATCTCGTTTTCTTTGCGGAGTCTCTGAATCTCCTGCTGTTCCGGGGTCAGGACCGGCTTCCCCTGACCAGGACAAGCCGCCTCGCCCTTTTCCTGTTCGGCGTTCATCCACTTCCGCAGTAATGAGACGTTGATGCCCAGGTCGCGGGCGGTGCCCGAGAGCTTGCCGCCGGTTCGGGCGAGTTGCACTGCCGTAACGCTTGAACTCGGCGGTATGAATGCTGCGGTTTGTCATGATGGCGCCTCCCCTCTTCGAGGCTGACCTCCACCTGCGCACAACCGGGTCACCCTCAGTGCAGCGGGCAGCCTGAAGTTCAGGTGGCTCACCAGGAACGTCGACCCGCTCCTCGTGAACTTGCCCGAAGCTCCCAGCCTGGCGACATCCCCTTCGCCGCGACGGACGGCGCGGGGCAGCAGCCTGGCCTCACGGGTTTTCCACCCTTTTCCAGCACACTTCCAGCTCGCCTACGGTGACGCGGCCACGCGGTCCCGGCCCGCCGCCTTGGCCTCGTACAGCTTCTCGTCGGCCAGAGCGATCATCTTCTCGTGGTCGCGCACGTCCGTCCGGGCGCAGACGCCGATGGACAGGGTCACCTCGAGGTCTGGTGCCAGCTCAGACCAGGGATGATGCCGCACCGCAAGGCGAAGCCGCTCGGCCATGTCCGCTGCTTGTTGGGGGGTGGCGTGGGGGAGCACCACCAGGAATTCCTCGCCGCCGTAGCGGCCCACCAGGTTTCCGGGACGGCAGAGGTCCTGAAAGAGCCGCGCCGCCCGGCGGAGGACCTCATCGCCCACCGGGTGGGAGAAACGGTCGTTAATCTGCTTGAAGTGGTCGAGGTCCACCATCAGCAGGGCGAGCGGGTGGCCCGTCTGCCGGTGTTGCTCGAAGGCCTGCAGCAGCCGCTCCTCGATGTGGCGGCGGTTGTACACGCCGGTCAGGCCGTCTTCGCGCAACTGGCGCTCCAGCCGCTTGGACTGCTCCTGCAGCGCCGCCAGCAGCGCGGTCTTCTCGCGGTTGGCTTTTTCAAGTTCGGCGTTTGTCCCGGCCAGTTCCAGCGTGCGGATCCTGTAGGCCTCTGCCTCGGCGCGGGCCCGCTCGGCCTGGTGCTCGACCATCAGGGCCGCCGTGCGCTGCGAGTTCTCCTGGCGGTAGATCTCCAGGTCGAGCGCGTACGCGGTCTTGAGATGCTCAGTTGCCTGCACCGGGTCAGCAGCACCCTGGTAGGCCGCCGCCAGATCCCGGTGCGCCTCGGCGGCGGCACGCTTGATGCCGTAGCGCTCGGCCAGGATGCGGGCCTCTTCAAGGAGTGGCTGTGCCCCCTGACCCCCGCCGTTACGCAGCAGGCCCCGGCCAAAATACAGCGCTGCCCACACCGCCACTTCCGGGTACCGCTCGGCAACCGGGGAGACCCGGTGCCACGCGTCTGTGTACAGCTTCAGGGCTTCTTCCCAAGCCCCCTGTTCATCCATGGCCCGGGCCAGGGTGGAGGTCGACACGATGTCGAGCATGAAGTTGCCTTGTTGCCTTGCCAGCGCCACGGCCTGCCGACCTTCGTCAACCGCCGCTTGCAGCTGCCCTGTTTCCAGATGGAGATCTGAAAGGTTGTACCGGCACAGCAGCTCGCCGTCCGCGCTGCCCTCCCTCAGGTGCATGCCCAGCGCTTCTTGAAAGTATTCGGCAGCCTTGCCGAAGTCCTCCAGATTTTTGTAGAGGAGCGCCAGGTTTCCCAGCATCTTCGCTTCGCCGCTCAGATCCCGCAGCTTTCTGGACAGCTCAATGGCCTTGAGGCAGCAGGCGACGGCCTTTTCCGTGGAGTGCAGGCTGGCGTGAACCCAGCTCAGGATGTTGAGGCTGTCACGCTGCAGTGGGAGGTCAGGCAACCGCTCACCGATCTCCAGCGCCTGACCCAGCAGGTCCAGGGCCTGTGAAAGCTCCTGCATGTGAAAATGCGCGAAGGCCAGATTCCTGAACCCGAACCCGGTGCCGCGGGCGTACCCGTGCTGCTGCGCCAGCGTCAGGGCCGCCTGGGTCCGTTCCCGCAGCGCCTCGGGATCCTGGGACCGCAAGTCCCACGCCTGGTCCAGCATGGCGTCGATCAGGGCCTGGGCCTGACGCTCGGCGTCCGTCAGCACCGGTTCCCCTCCCGCCTCTTCGGGGGCTCCCCCGGGGTCCGCCGCCGGGCGCGGCTGCTCTTCCGGGAACGTCTCGTGCTCGCCCCGGCGCAGCAGCTCGGCAAAGGCCCCCACAATGTCCGGGTCAAAGTGCTTTCCAGCTTGCGCCTGCAACTCGGCGAGCGCGTCCTCGGGGGGCCACGCCGCCTTGTACGGACGTTGGGTGGTCAGGGCGTCCCAGACGTCCACGACGGCGACGATCCGGCCAACCAGGGGAATCTGTTCCCCAGCCAGGCCCTGGGGATAGCCGCTGCCGTCCCAGCGCTCGTGGTGGGTCAGCGCAATCTGCTCGGCCAGACGCAGCAGTTCCGAGCGTCCACCCTGCAGCACGCGCGCGCCAATGGTGGTGTGGTGCCGCATCACCGCATGGTCCTCGGGCGTGAACTTCTCCTGCTTGAGCAGCACGGCGTCGGGGACGCCGATCTTGCCCACGTCGTGGAGCCGCGCGGCGAGGCGAATCAGGTGGACGTCCCGGGCCGGCAGGCCGAAAGCCTGGGCCAAGCGTCCGGCGAGGTTGCCCACCCGGTGGGTGTGCAGGGCGGTGCGGTCGTCGCGGTACTCGGCTGCGACGCCCAGCCGGGTCACGGTCTCGAGTTGTGCCTGTTCCAATTCCTCGGTGCGTGCCCGCACCTGCGCCTCCGCGTCCTCCTTGGCGCGCAGGGCCACGTCGTTGAGCTGGCGGTACATCTCCGACTGGTGCCGGGCCTTTTCCAATTCGAGCTGATCGGTCAGGTGCCGCAAGCGGCGGTCACTGTCCTCCCGGAACAGCTCACGCTGCCCCCGAATCACTTGCTCTTGGTGAACCAGGGCGTCCTCCAGGTCCCCCAGGACCCGCAGGCTGGCCGCGAGCTGTTCGCGGGCCAGCAGGGCCTCGCGGGGCATGGACCCCGCAGTCAGGGTCAGCGCTTCCCGCAGGTGCCCGGCAGCGGCCTCATGCTCGCCGCGCCCAGCATGCAGCGCACCCAGGTGGATGAGGGTGCTGGCCAAGACAGGCTTGTCGTCGAGGCTCCGGGCCAGCTCCCGCGCCTCGTGCAAGGTGGCGCGGGCCAGGTCGTCTTGCCCCAGGGCGGACTGGACTTGTCCCAGCGCATCCAGGGTACCGGCCTCCTCGTGCCGCAGGCCATGGGCACGGGTGATGGTCAGGGCGTGCAGGAACGCGTCCAGGGCGCCGCGGTACTCCCCACGCTCGCGGTACACGATCCCCAGTTCGTTGTGGCCGGCCGCCATGCTCAGAAACGTGCCGGTGCGTTCCCCCACCTCGATGCCGGCCCGCAGGGACGCCTCGGCCTCGGTCAGGTTTCCCAGCTCGCGGTAGACCTTGCCCACATTGACCAGGCACATGCTCAGGAGGCTGTTGAGCGATACCTCATGGTTGCGCAGGAACTCCAAGCAGCGCAGGAACGAGTCAAGGGCCTGCATGAAGTGCCCCAGGCCCTCGTGCACCAGGCCCAGGTTGTTGAGGGCTTTGGCATGGCCCTCGCGGTCCCCCAGGCGCAGGCGCAACTCGGCGAGCCGCTCCAGGGTCGAAGCGGCCTCCACGAAGTTCCCCTGGCGAAACTGCACCATGGCCTGAAGGTCCAAGACCTGCACCAGCACGCTGTCCATGGCCATATGCCCGCTGAGACGAATCACTTCCTCGCACAGCGGCAGTGCGAGGTCGAAGCGTTCGAGCTGCTCGGCACAGCGCAGCCGCAGCAGCAGCGCCTCGCCGTACAGCGCGGCGTGCGGGACTTGCAGATAAGCCCGGGCGGCCTGCTCGGCGAGCAGGTCGCCCCGTTCCGGATCACCCAGCGCCAGCGCCGCCAGGGCCTGGGTGTGCAGCGCCTCGGCCACGCCCAGGGTATACCCGGGCGCCTGCACCTGGCCCAGAATCCCCGCCGCCCGGTCCCAAGCGGCTTGAGGATGGTCCGGCACCAGTGCCCGGGCCTCCCGGTTGAGCGCGTCACTGTCTTGGCGCAACCGCTCCAGGGCTTGTGCCTCCGAGTTCTTCGTGCTGCTGCTGCTGCTGTTCGTCATAGGATCCCTAGGGGGCAAGGTGAGGCGAGTCAGGGGGAAGACGTCGGCCGGAATCCAGGAGACGAGGATCCGGCCGGGAAGCCACCAGCAGGGCCAGCTTAACGGACGCTCTTCAGAAAGGCACCCACATTGATGGCCCCCTGGCCCAACAGGGCCGATCCACCGGCGGCGAGGTTCGGGTTGTTCGGCGCCACGCTGGTGGCTGTGGCGCCGAGCTGCTGCGCCAGGCGTCCCCGGTCGTCCCCGCTGTAGGCTTCTCCCAGGGCGAGCGCCAGCGCTCCTGCCAGGACCGGTGCGGCGAAAGACGTGCCCTTGACGGCAACGACCGTGCCGTTCAGGCCTGCGGTGACCAGGTCGTCGCCGGGCGCGAGGACTTCCAGGTTGCCGCCGTAGTTGGTCCAGGGCGTGAGTGTGTAATCGCTCCGGATCGCGCCGGCGTTGATCGCGTACTGCCCCAGCGTCGTGTTCTGGGTGCTGCTTCTGGCAGGGTACTGAACGTACCTCGTGCCGTCGTTGCCGGTGGGCAGCGTCACGTACACTCCCTGTTCGGCGGCCTCCCGGATCGCTTCGGTGAGCGTGCTGTCGTACCCCGACACGGCCGAGACGTTGATGATGTCTGCGCCGCTGGCGACCGCGTGACGCACGGCCGCCGCGACGGTATCTGCGGGCGTCTCGCCGCTGGCCTTCAGGGCGCGCAGGGGCAGGATGGTGGCGCCGGGGGCCACCTGCAGGATCAGGCCTGCCACGGCGGTGCCGTGACCGGACACCGTTCCGCCGTCCTCCTCCTGGGGCACGGCGTCGTTGCCGATAAAGTCGCGCCAGTGGGCGGCGTCGGCGAGGTGATCGGCAAAGGCGGGATGGCCCAGGTCAAGGCCGGTGTCCACCACAGCGACCATAACGCCCTCGCCCAGATGAGGGGCCTGGGCCTGACCCGCCGCGAGGTGGATGGCTTCCCAGTCGGCCAGGTTCTCCGCAAAGGTGTTGCGCAGCCCACCCGGGAGGGTACTGGCCCAGAGGTCGTCGGTGGCCCTGGCCCAGGCCCCGTAGGACGCTCTGGCCCAGGCTCCATAAGAGGCGCTCGCCTCGGCCACCTTGACGTGGGTTGAGGTGGCTCCTGGGAGAGCGAGGGCCGCCGCGGGGGGGGGCGCTGTGGGCGAGCCATTTCCGGCCGGCACGGTGCCGCAGGCCGACAGGAGGGCCGCAACCCCGGCCAGCCGCATGGTGTTCTGGAGCAGGGACGACATCATGGATTCCTAACGGTACACGTCAACGAGGCGGAAAGCAGAGACTGTCCCGAAGCCCAGGCCGTTTGGGTAAGCGGGATCCGAACCGGGCCGGGCCGTGCTGTTGAGGTTCCCCATCAAGGCCTTTGCGCCGGAACTTTCGGTGATGTTCAGGCCGGTGCTGAGCGCCAACGCGAGGATCCCGGACACGACCGGGGCGGCGAAGGACGTGCCGGTGGCGTCCACGACGTTGCCGCCGGGAAACAGGGTACGAATCCTCTCTCCAGGGGCGGTCAGCTCCAGGTGGTGGCCGTAGGTGCTGAAGCTGGATTTCAAAAAGGTGCCCGTAACGCTCCCCACCCCCACCGAACCCTGGCCCTGTGAGCCGGTCAGGTAGTCGGCCGGCGCTGCGGGGAAGAGCACGTTGGTGTCCCCCGAGTTGCCCGCCGCAGCGACCACCACGATGCCCTTGCCGATGGCGGCACTGACGGCGGTGTTCAGCGCTTTCACGTCTGCATTCGAGCCCAGTGACAGGTTGATGACTTTCGCCCCCTTGAGGACGGCGTAGTTGATGGCGTCGGCCACCGTGGCCACGTCGCCCTCGCCAAAAGGGTCGAGGACGCGAAGGGCAAGAATGGTGGCCTTGGGCGCGACTTGCGCGATGATCCCCGCCACGGCGGTGCCGTGCCCGTACCCCTGGGAATAGGTGCCGTCGGTGTTGCCATTGACCTCGCTGGGATCCAGGTCTCCCTGCACATAATCCTTGCCGTTGGCCAGGTCGAGCCTTCCCTGCAGGCCGGGGTGGTTCAGATCGATCCCGGTGTCGATCACCGCCACCTTAATCCCACTGCCCTGTTCTGGAACCAAGGCCTGCGCGCTGCTCAGGCCAATCGCGTCCCAGTTGACGATGTTTTCGGTGAAGGTGGTGGCCGAGCTCGTGGTGCCCGACCCCCAGGCGTTGTACCCGCTGCCCCAGGCATTGTAGCCACTGCCCCAGGCGTTGTAGCCACTGCTCCACGCCGCCAGCCCTTGCTCGGCCACCTTGTAGACGCGCGTATTGGACTCGACAGCCGCATCGTACTTTCCCTTGGCGCTGCTGTTGTTGGCCAGCACAGCGGTCCGGGCGACAGGGTCGTACACGAGCACTTGGCCGCCGTAGAGCGACTTGAGGGTACTCGGCGTTTCCGTGGCGGGCACACCCGCGAGCGTATGCACGTACCGGAAAGCACTCAGGCGGTTGACCACCCCGGTGGTCGCCTGGGGCTGCAGCCCTGGGCCAGCCAGCCCCACGTCGGGGCTGCTGCCGCAGGCGCTCACCAGCAGGGCGATGAGTGCAAGGACTCCTCGGGAGGTCCAGAGTTGACGTTGCTTCATCATGACTCCTTTTAAGCAGAGCAGTGGTGGAGGGCTCTGCGGCAGTATTCAGAAAGAATGATCACACGTCCATCACCTTTTACATGAAGCCATTGCAGCTGTAGCGTTCTGGAGTGAAACTCTGCGTGCCCGACGCGCTCTTCGAGGCTGCCGGGGAGATCCCAGCCATTTGAGGGCCTGCAGCGATGCAGATCAAGGCGCAAAAGTAAGGAGACTGTCAGGCCGTGTGGAGTAAGGGCTGTCAGCGCCGTGGACTGCCCCCCTCAGCGTGGACCCGGCGTCAGGCACTCCGCCCTGCGCGCCCATGATCCCCTGGAGTGACGGCACCGGAAAAGCCCCTGGGCCGCAGCGCAACGACAGCCGCGGGTTCACACTGGAGATCGTCAACCAGGTTGGAAGCGGCCAGGAGGCTGCCGCCCGGCTGAGCCGAGGGCACCGCCTCCCGCCCAGTTTGATTCACCGAGTCGCGTGGGGAGGTCGAGACTCGTGGAAAAGGGGCCTTCACCGACCCTGGCCAGGAAGACCGCAGCAGCACGGTCGGTCGCCCCAACCCCGTCCGCGCCCCCTGCACCGCCGCCACCTCCGCGTCCACGTCCGCCGCGTCTCCCAGGGTCAGCAGGACCTCGGCCCCGCACGCCGCCGCGAGGTCCGCCTGCGTCTGAGTGCGTAAGGCCGCCGCCGTGCTGGCCTCCCAGCCGTCCCGGATCAGCAGCTCCGACGCCCGGTCCAGCGACCCGTGGTAGGCCCGCCCAGGATCAGGGGAACGCCGCGTGGACGTGGTTCTGGTGGGAGCGGTCCGAGGTGTCTCGGTAGGCGTTGAAAGTCTGGGAGGGGCTTGACCCCGCAGCGATCAGGGCGTCGCGGGCGGCGGTGTGGGCGGGACCCGGCACGCCGAGGCTGGTGCCGTTCCACACGCCGATGTCCACCGCCCGTCCCCGGTAGTGGTCGGAACTGCGGCTGTGTCGTCCCCCGGCGAAGGAGGTCACATAGAACGTGTGGCCGCGGTTGGCGAGCCCCAGCAAGGCTTGAAGCATCCGGGGACTGAGGGGCACGGTGGGACTGCACTGGCGGGTGTCGTAACAGCCGCTCCGCGCGGGTTGGCCGTTCGCGGTGTCGAGGATGTTCTGCCGGGGGTTGCCGTTTGGCGTGGAACTGCTCGTCGCCAGGGTGATTCCTGGATGGTTGAGAATCTGGCGAGCGAGCCCGGCGGCGCTGGCCGTTCCCGGGGGGGGTGAGGTCGGCTGCCTGGGAGCGGCCCCCGGTGGGCGGGGCGCCCCCGCCGCGATCAGCGCTGCCTCCGTGACCGGGCCCACGACGCCGTCCACGGCCAGGCCCTTCTGCCCCTGAAAGGTTCGGACGGCGCTGCGGGTTTGGGAACCGATGATGCCGTCCACGGCCAGCCGCGTGCCGAGGACTTGATTGAGGGATCGCTGCACCCACCGGGCGTAGTCGGGACTGCTGCGATTCGGGGAGGCGGCGGGAGGAGCACCCGCGGGCGTACCGGTCGCCGGCGCCGCACCGCCGAGTCTCCCCCGGACAAACGAGGTGGCCTCGGCGACGGTGACGCTCCCGTCGCGGTTGACGTCCAGGGCGCTGTTCTGCGCGTAGGCGGTGGACGGGGTGCGGAAGAGCACGAAGTCTGCGCCGCGTCCGATGGCGTCCGGCCAGAGGATGGCCATGTAGACGTCCTCCAGCGTGGTCAGGCGTCCGCGGTAGGGAGCGAAGTACCGCGCCACGTCATCGAGCTGCTGCTCCGCCGTCATGGCGGCGAGGGCGCCCACGGTCGTCCCGAGCCGCTCGGCGGTCTTCGGCATGAACTGGATCAGGCCGGTCGCGCCGCTGGAAGGATTGACCGGCCGGGGGTCGAGCCGCGACTCGAAGCTCATGGCTGCCATCAGGAAGTTGGGGTCGGTCCCCAGGTCCCGGGCGATCCCGATGACCCGGAGCTTGAACGCCCGGCTGACATTCTCGCTGCCGGGAACGGAAGCCAGGCTCTCCGGCGTCGGCCCGGCGCCTCCCCACACCTCCGCCTCGGGTTCGGGTCCCTCGCTCGCCCGGCGCAGCGCCGCCATGGTGGACGGACCCAGGAGACCGTCCACCGGCAGGCCCTCACGGCGCTGGAAGCCGCGCAGGGCGCTGCGGGTCGGGGCGTCCAGCCGGCCGCTGGGCGGGAGCCGCAGGCCAAGCGCCGCGTTGAGGCTGCTCTGCGCCCAGCGTACGTCCTCCTCCCCCGGGTCGGGCGCGGTATGCATGTCCTGGGGGTGCATGGCCCACCAGACCCCGCGGCGGGGCCAGCACGCGCGGCAGCGGCACCCCGCCGGATGCACGTGCCGGACGATCCGCCGCCTGCCTGCCTCGGCCCGGCGGGGCTGACTCCTGAAGCGGGTGGCCTCGTCTCCCAGCTCGGTGGCGCGGGTCTGACACGCGGCGCACCCGCAGCCCGCGCGGTGGGTCGGAGGGCTGCCCACCGGGAGAACCTCCCCCTGCCTGCTGCCATTTCTGTTCATGTTCTCCCCTTTCGCAGAGCGGGCCACGGCCCCTGCCTCTCAGCGGGGCAGGCGGCCCCGAACCCGGGGTTCCTGGAAGACGGCGGGCGACCTCGCCGGGGCAGGACGCCCCGCTTCTGCCGTTCGAGCTGGCGCTGAAGGTGCGCCGAGGGGGGCAGGTAGCGGTCGGTGGTCGGAGCGTTGTCTGTCACATCGGCGCTCAAGTCCACACCCGCAACGGCGCGGTAGGCGTAGATGTACCCCTGGAGTTTCTGTCGCCAGAACCGCGCCCAGGCACCGGCTTGAAGCGCGTTGGCCGTTCTCCAGTTGCCAAGACGAACCGACAACAGGAGCTGTTCGCCGAACTGGGCCAGGTTGGCGAAGTGCGTGACCGAGCTATCGGTCCAGCCCTGGATGTTTTTCATGGCGACTTCACCATGACGATGGTGGACGCGCTGACGCGGTGCAAGGTCACGGTGGGTACTTTCTACAGCGCAGGCACAGGCACGCTGGAGGCCTGGGCCAAGCGGTGCTTTGATACCGCCAACGGCCAAGACACGGGCTGCACCCTGGGGATGGCCCGCAAGTATGCCGAGAGGTGCGGGTGCCCTGAGGCGCAAATGCGCCGCCGCCTTTCACCGCCAGCTCGCGGCGCGTGGCCTTGCCGCGACCGAGCATTACGCCGTGTGTGCCCAGGTCCTCCACCGCCATTGCGGTCAGAGCGAGGGCCTGGGCGGCCAGCCCGACGGGGGGAAAGACGCTGCATCCCCACCCCAATGGGAGCCAGCGCCTGTACGCCCACCACCCCCACACCGACCACTTGCCGCCGCCCTCCCCGCATGGGGCGCTGTTTCTGGGTCAGCCAGTTGGTGAAGCCCTCGAAGCGGGAGTGCCCCGTACGCCGCGTCCGTCCTGGTCATGGGTCGAGGGTGGGCCCTGGAGGTGACAGGGCTGTTCCCGCGGTGCACCGAAGCGCAGCGGTGTGCCCTCCCGCCGCGGTGGGCGGCCGCAGTCTCCCACTGCGCGAAAGATCGAACGGGACCCCGCATCCAGCCCCCGGGACTGGCCGGGGTCCGGCTCCTACACTTCGGCTTCATCAATAGGGGAAAGGCCGCTCAGGCCACCGGCAGGTGCCGTCTCGCGCCGGTCCAGACGTCGAGCAGTGAGCGGGAGAAGGGGCGGGCCAGCAGCAGCAGCAGGGCGAGCGCGAAGGCGAGGTTCCCACTCGTGAGCACCCCCAGCGGGACGATGGCGAGCGCGAACAGCGCCCCCAGCACGGCGCCCCAGCGCACCCACGCGGTTCTTCCCAGCAGGGCCAGGCCGACGCCCGCCTCGAACACGGCGAGGGCCAGCACGAAGGCCGCCGGGGCGAGGCCCACCACGGAATGGAAGAACCAGGCGTACAGCGGCACCGGGGAACTCCCTCCAAAGGTGACGTACGAGCCGGGGTCAGTAACGCCCACATACACGTTGACGCCCGACATGACGAGCATAAAGGCGGCCAGGACGTACCGGGCTGCGGCTGGCCGGAGCAGGCTCAGCGCGGCCAGGCCGAGCGCGAACAGCCACCAGATCACCACAGGCGTTAGCATCTTCATCGTTTCCTTCCCCGGGCGGGCTGACCCGGACAGGCTCAGCCTCCCCCGATCCAGTTACGGGAGGGTTACCGCCACCCCAGGCCCAGGAGTGCCGCTGGTGGGGCGGTGAGGTGGGGCCAGGACGGCCTGTCTCCCGTCGTAACGGCCGGGTAACTTTCCTATGGCACGGTAAGGTCGCGCCTGAGCAAAGCCCGCGTGGCCGCCGCGACCACCGCCACGCAGCCCCCGGGCCGGGGAGCTGGGCGACCAGGGGAGGATCACGATGACGACCGCCGCCGTGGAACTGCGTCGGGCCACCAAGCGCTTCGGACCTGTCCAGGCCCTGGGCGAGGTGAGTCTCCGGGTCGAGCCCGGCGAGGTCGTGGCGGTGCTCGGCCCCAACGGGGCGGGCAAGACCACCGCCATCAGCCTGCTGCTGGGCCTGCGCAAGCCCAGTTCCGGCACCGCGCGGGTGTTCGGGCTCGATCCTCGCCTTCCCGCCAGCCGCGCCCGAATCGGCGCCATGCTTCAGGACCCCGACACGCCGGGCCCGCTGCGGGTGCGCGAGTTGATCGAACTCTTCCGCCGCCTGTACCCCCGCGCCCTCCCCGCACGGGAGGTGCTGGGCCTCGCCCGCCTTCAGGACAAGGCGGACGCCTACCCCGCCCAGCTTTCCGGGGGGCAGCGGCAGCGGCTCTCCTTCGCCCTGGCGATCTGCGGCGACCCGGAGGTCTTGTTCCTCGACGAACCCAGCACCGGCCTCGACGTGGAGGCCCGCCACGCCCTGTGGGAACAGGTCGCCCGGCTGGCCGAGGCCGGTAAGACCGTCGTGCTCACCACCCACAACCTGGAGGAGGCCGACGCGCTCGCCGGGCGGGTCGTCGTCCTGAGCCGGGGCCGCATCGTGGCCGACGGCACCCCCGCCGAGATCAAGGCGCGGGTGGGCGGCAAGCACGTCCGCTTCCGTCTGGCGGGGGCCATCCCGGCACTCCTCGCGGCGCTGCCCGGGGTGGACCGCGTGGACGTGGCGGGCGAGGCGGTGAACCTGTACACCCGGCAGGCCGAGGATCTGCTGCGGGCCCTGCTGGGCACCGACTGGCCGGTGCGGGACATCGAGGTGACGGGCGCGGGGCTGGAGGAGGCGTTCGTGGAGATCACGAGGGAAAGGAGCCCCGCATGACCACCACCCATCTGCCCACCGCCCTGCCCGCGCGGCGTCCCCTGCGGGCCTTCGGCTCCCTCGTGTGGTGCGAGACCCTCAAGGTGGCGCGCAATCCGGCCCTCATGGTCCCTATCCTCGCCCTGCCGCTGATGCTCTTCGCCTTTTTCGGCTGGCCCGCGGTGGGGCAGCGGGATGCCACGGGGCAGGACGTCGGCACGGCGCTGTTGGTGGGGTTCGCGGCCTACAGCATGATGATGGTCGGCCTGTTCTCCTTCGGCGTTTCGGTCGCCACGGAGCGCGGGAGCGGCTGGCTCACCCGGCTGCGGGTCACGCCGCTGACCCCACTCGCCCTTTTCTCGGCCAAGGTCGTCATGGCGCTGCTGGTCGGTCTCCTCGCCCTGGTGCTGCTGTTCGCCTTTGCGGCGGGGGTGGGCGTGGCGCTGCCCCCGCTGACCTGGCTGGCCTTGCTCGGGCGGCTCCTGCTGGGGACGCTGCCCTTCGTGGTGTTGGGGCTGTGGATCGGGTACGCCTTTGCGCCGGGAGCCGCCGCCGGGGTCGCCAACCTGATCCTCCTCCCCGTCGCCTTCGCCTCGGGCCTGTTCGTGCCGCTGGACAGCTTGCCCGGCTTTCTGCGGACCCTCGCGCCGTACCTCCCCGCCTACCACAGCGCGGGCTTCGCCCAGGGCGCCCTGCGTGGCGAGGCGGGGCTGGATCACGCCCTGTGGCTTATGGCCTACACGCTGGCCTTCGCGCTGCTGGCGCTGTGGGCCTACGGGCGGGACGAGGGCCGGACTTATGGCTAGAGCGGCCGGGCCGGGCGAGCCACGCGGAGGGCGCGGCGCCGGTTCTGACCCTCAGGAGAGAGGAGCTGCGGTGAGCGCATGGCCGACAGACCCGGCGTGGCGCCCGCTCTACCGGGTGGGAGCGGCCTGCGCCGCCCTCTATGTCCTCCTGCTCCTGATTCCGCTGGTGCTGCTGGGCGTGGCCCCCCAGCCCCCGCTCTCGGGTGGAACGGCGATGCTCGACTACATCGCTGCCCACAAGGCGGTCTACCTCACCGAATTCGTCTCTTTCGTGGGCCTCAGCGTGCCCGCCATGGTCGTCTTCCTGGCGCTCACCGTAGCCCTTTGGCCCCTGAACCGGAGCTTCGCCGCGCTGGGAGGGCTGATCGGCATCGCCTCCGAGATCGTCGCGCTGGCGTACAACAGCAGCCCGCCCTCGCTGAACGGCGGCCTCCTGCTCCTCAGTGATCAGTTCGTGGCCACCACAGACCCCGCGCGCCGCAGCGCCCTCGCCACTGCCGCCGAGGGGTTGATGGCCGTCAGCAACGCCGTGAACGCTGCCGGTATCCTCACCGCGCTGGGCATCGGGCTGATCTCCCTGCCCATGCTGCGGGGGATCTTCCCTCGGCGTGTGGCCTGGCTGGGCATCGTGACCGGCGCGGTGGGCCTCGTGTGCGAAGCGCTGCGGGACCTGATCGGCGCCTGGTATCTCGTGTACGGCCTGCTGCTCCCGCTCTGGTTCCTGGCGGTGGGCTGGAGGCTGTCCCGGCTGGGCATGACCCAGGACGCGGCGAGGAGCACGGCCCACTCCACCTTGGGAGGACAGCGATGAACACAATCAGCTCGGACCCCTCGTTGGCTCGGCGGCAGACACCCGACGTTCTGGCTGGGGCAGGAGACGCCCCCTGGAAGCCGCTCTACCGGGTGGGCGCGGTGGCGGCCCTGGTCGTGGCCGCGCTGACCGTGGCCGGCGTGGTGACGTACGTCGTCTGGCCCCCGCCCCAGGGAACGGTGGCCGAGTGGTTCGCCCTGTTCCAGCGGAGCCCGCTTGAGGGGATGCTGGGGCTGGACCTCCCGGTACTCCTCTCGTTCCTCGCCAACATCCCGGTGGTCCTCGCCCTCGGCCTGGCCTTGCGGCGATCCGGCCCAGCGCTGATCACCCTCGCGGGGGCGCTCGCCGCCGTGGCGATCTCCACCCACCTCTCGTCGAGCCGCCTGTTCGAGATGCTCGCGCTGAGCGGGCAGTACGCCCGGGCGACGACGGACGCCGGGCGGGCGACCCTGGAGGCCGCGGGACAGTCCATGCTCACGACCTACCTCGGCGCGTCGGCCGGGCCGAACCCCCTGCCTGGATGGCATTACCAGGGCACCGCCTTCAACCTGAGCTTCGTCCTGTGGGCGGTCGCCGCCGTGTTGATCTCGGCCCTGATGCGGCGGGACGGGAGCTTTGGGCGGGTCGCCGGACCGCTGGGGATGGTCGGCCACGCCCTGGCGCTGGGCCTCTTCCTGCCGGGGGTCGGGGTCTGGCTCTCGCTGCTGTCGCTGCCCCTGCTGCTGGTCTGGTACCTCCTGATCGCGCGGGGCCTCTTGCGGCGGGGAAGGGGGACGGCATGAACACCCTGGTCGTCTACGACTCGCAGCACGGCAACACGGAGCGGGTCGTGCAGGCCATCGGGCGCGCGCTGGGTACCCCAGGGGAGGCCCAGGCCGTGCGCGTGGGTGAGGTCTCCCCGGGACGCTTGACGGGCTTGGAGCTGCTCGTCGGCTCCCCGACCCAGCGGTTCCGGCCCACACCCGCCATCACCGGGTGGCTGCGGTCCATTCCGGCGAATGGACTCGGGGGCGCTGGCGTGGCCGCCTTCGACACCCGCATCCCGGTGGCGGAGGCGGGGTCCGTCCTCCCGGGTTTCTTCGCCCGCCTCGCCGGGCCGGGAGCCTACGCGGCCCAGCACATCGCGGAAGGCGTTTCACCGCCCCGCTGAGCCAGTGCCCCTCGGCGGACCCCGCCTACGACGACTCGGCGGGCGTGCCCATCGAGGCTTTCATCTTCGGCGGGCAGCGCAGCACGGCGATGCCGCTGGGGTACCAGTCCTTCAACTGGACCTACGGGGTGTACGCCGCCGCCACGATGGGCAGCGAGACCACTGCCGCCGCGCTGGGCGCCACCGGGGAGGTCCGGCGCGACCCCTTTACGATGCTGCCTTTCGTCGGCTACCACATGGCCGACTACTTCAACCATTGGCTGGACTTTGGGCGTCACCTGCCGAACCCGCCGCGCGTCTTCCTCGTGAACTGGTTTCGCCGGGGCGACGGGGGGCAGTTCCTGTGGCCGGGCTTCGGCGAGAACATGCGGGTGCTGAAGGGGGTCGTGGACCGGGCCCACGGCCGCGCCGCTGCCATCGAGGGGCCGCTGGGCTGGATGCCCCGCTACGGCGACCTCGACTGGCGCGGGCTGGACTTCAGCGAGGAGCAGTTCAACACCCTGATAAGCGTGAACCGGGGCGTGTGGCAGCGCGAGCTGACCGAGCACGACGCCCTGTTCACCCGCCTGTACGACCAGCTGCCCAAGGAGTTTCTCTTTATCCGCGGGCTGGTCGTGTCGGGGCTGTGGCGGGCGCCGGAACACTGGGGGCCGGGACGGCCCCGCAACGGGTGACCGCCGATGCCGGGCCGTCACAGCAAGTCGAGCAGGACCCAGGCGAGCCCGGCCCCCAGGACCGCCATCGCCAGGCCCCAGGCCAGCAGCAGGCGAAAGACCCGCGCCCGGTCCACCTCCGCGGGCAGGGCGGCCAGGCAGAGGGCCCCGAGCGTCGAGAGGGGGCTCACGTCCACCATGTGGGAGCCCACGTCCACCGCGATGACGCCGCCCACCAGGCTGCCCGCCCCGACCTTGTGCAGCAGGTCCGGTACCAGCGGCACGAGCAGGGGCATCACCACCCCGGAGGAGGAGCTGCCCAGGCTCAGCAGCCCGGCCACAAAAGCCAGCAGGGCGTGAAAGAGGCCGGGCGCCGCGAGGCGGGCGAGCAGGTCGGTGGCGAGGTCGAGGCTGCCCGTCCCCTCCAGCAGGTTCACCAGCGTGCCGATCCCGCCCACGAGCAGGATCACGCCCCAGGGGAGGTCGCGGACGGCGCTCTCGGCGTCCCCCGCCCGCAGCAGGGTGAGGAGGGACGCCAGCACGAAGGCGGCGGCCGCGGCATTCACGCCCAGCAGCACCACGAGCACCAGGAACGCGGCGAGGACAGCCAGGGTGAGGCGGCGCACGGGGGTCAGTGGGGGAACGTCGGGAGGGTCGGCCGTCCCGCCCGCACCCGCCCGGACCCGCAGCCCCCCCAGCAGGAGGTAGGCCAGCCCGGCGCTGAGGGACTGGAGGGCGGCGACCCCCGCGAACACGGTGAGGGGCAGGGCGGGGTCGTTCAGCCCGAGGCCCTCCAAGAGCGTCACGTTGAGGCTGCCCGTCACCGCGACGGGGGAAAAGGTGCCCGCGTTCGCCCCAGTGCACAGCAAGATGGCCATCAGCAGCGGGGAGACCCCCGCGCGGACGGCGGCGGGGAGCGCCACGGGCGCGAGCAGGGCCACAGCGGCGATGTTGCCCGGCCCCAGCGCGGACAGCGCGAAGGCCAGTCCGAAAAATGTGAGGGGCAGGCGCTGCCCGCTGGGCCCGGCCGCGCGCAGCAGCCCCCCGGTCAGGACATCCAGCGTGCCGTTGCCCCCCGCGAGCCCGAACAGCAGCGAGACGCCAATCACCGTGAGGACCAGGGTGGACGGGAAGAGCCTGGCGATCTCGGCCGGGGCCAACCCGGCGCCCCAGCCGCCGACGGCGAACGCCGCCGCCAGCCCCAGCAGGCCCACGTTGAGGTCCGTCCGGACGATCCCGAGAAACAGCGTGGCGCCCAGCACCAGCAGCGCGAGGAGGGCGAGGGTCATGCGGGCAGGCTACCCCCGCCCCCGTTCCAGGTCGTTACGGGTGAGCTGGGGCCTAGACCAGGGTCAGCAGGTCCGCGAAGGGGCCGGCGCACCTGCCGTCACTGGTCAGCGGGCAGTTGTGGGTGAGGGGCGCGTCCGCCCGCTGCCCCCGCTGACAGATCGGCTCGCCCGCCTTGACCTGCTCGGCGAGGGCCACCGTCTCGGGCATCGGCGTATCACCTACCTCGGCGTGCAGAAAGCGCACGAAGCGGCGGTAGTGCTCGGTCGCCGCGTACTTGCCCTCGATCACCGAGAGGCAGGTCATCAGCTTCTGGTGGTGGTTCTCCCCGATGTAGGGGTCGGCCCGCAGCGCCGTCACCATGTCCCGCACCGCGAGGTCGCAGTGCAGGTGTTCGCAGTGCAGCAGGGACCGCTCTATGCACGCCCGCGTGTACACGGCCCGGTACTCCTCCCGGGCGGCCTCGGCCCACTCGGCCCGCAGGTGGGGCAGGAAGTCCCCCGTGTAGGTCTCGATGGCCCGGTTCAGCGCGAAGAACCGGGCGTCTCCCTGCGCGTGTTGCGCCCGGTCCAGCGAGGCGTAGAGCTGGAAGACGTCGCTGGCGCGCAGCACCTCGTCCGAGAGGTGGTAGGTGCCGGACTCCTCCACGACGCTCTCGGGGCTGCCCAGGGCCGCGCGGACGCGGTGCAGCGCGACGCGAAAACGGTTGCCGCTGCGTTCTCCGGCGTCCTCCTGCCAGAGCGCGTCGATGATCTCGTCTCGGGTCGGCCCGGCGGGCCGGGCCAGCAGGAAGAACACGAGGTTACGCGCGCTCTCCGCCCCCCACTTCACGGGCAGGCTGTCCCACAGAACTTCGACGTGTCCCAGCGACCGAAGCGTCAGACCAGCCATGCACCACCTCGGGAAGGGCGTGGAGGGGAGGGAAAGGGGTGCCTGCCAAACCGCAACCTTAACGTTCTTTCATCTTAGGTGGCCTCCTCGTGAGAAGTAATGAGAAGACCAGCGGCGGTCATACGGGCGAGCGGGACGGACATTGAATGCCCGCCGCCGTTCCCGGGGGGAGGGGCCACCGCGAGGCACCGGCACCTCACTGCTGGATTCCCCCCCCACTTCACGGCTCGGACCGCGCTCCGTCAACGCCAGGATGGGCGGCACGGTGACGGTCGCCCAGCACCTGAACCCAGCGGGACGGGACGGCCTCAGAGGGTGGGCGGCTTCCGGTCAGGTGCACGGGCAGGGCGCTGAGCCGCGCGAGATTCACCGCGAACTTCCCGAGGGCGTCGTCGGTGAGGCCCCCCGCCCCGCTGATCCCCAGGACGATCAGGTCGGCGGCGTGCTTACGGGCGTAGTGCGCGATGGCCCCCTGCACGTCGTGATCCCTCACGGGCAGGACGACCCGGGCGGGCGGGCGGCGCGCCCCCGCCGCGAGCGTTTCCAGGTGACGGTCCGCCGAGGTCCGTTCAGGGGGGGTGTCGCGTTCCAGGATGTGCAGGAGAGTGACGCGCCCACCCAGGGCGCGGGTGAGATCGTAGGCGTGGTGTGCCGCAGGGTGGCAGGCGGGGTGGTGATCCACGGGCACGAGAAGGTGCCGGAACATAGGTGCTCCTTTCCCACAGTTCGGGGCTGCTGCCTCACCCGGCCCGTGGGGTGTAACCGGGGGGTTACGAACCCCCCGCGGGGCCGGATGCGGAGGCCCGGAGGGCAGGCTCGGCGCGACCCATCACCCCGGGCTCCCCTGAAGCCGGGGCGCGAGCAACAGCCCCGCGGGGATGACGACGCTCACCAGGCTGCCGGGGTTCGGCGGGCCGGAGTCCAGCCCCGTGAGCACCAACGGCAGCAGCGTCGCCGCGAGCAGGGCGGGCTGCCACCAGGTCCAGCCGAACACGAACGCCAGCGCGGCCACCAGGAAGCCCACGGCGGCCACGACCCACAGTGCGGCGAACACCGCCGTGCCCCCGTGCCCAGGTCGAGGTGCCCATCCACCACCGTCGTCGTGTACGGCAGCCCCTGGACCTCCGCCAGCCGCAGGTACGCCGTGAAGCCCATCAGGTGAATCAATCCGTGCAGGGCGGGGACCAGCCCTGCTCCCCAGTGCAGCATGTTCGTCATCCCCCTCACTGCCCCCTCTGCCGCACGTACTCGCGCACGTCGGCGTTGTAGACGACCTCCTCGGTGGTGAACACGGCCCACGGGCGGCCCTGGTCCAGCCAGAGTGCCGCGCTCTCCCGCGGCAGCGTCATCCCGCCGAACTCGCCCCAATCCAGCGTCTGGTTGAGCCAGAGGGTCTTCTCCTGGCTCGCCGGCCCGTGGTAACGCATCGACTCGAAGAGGGTCGGCCGTCCGGTCGCGGGGTCGAACCTCACCACGTACGTCTCGCGTTCCTCTCCGAAGGGCACGCTCAGCAGCGCCGTCTCGTCGTTCACGGCCGTCCAGTGCACGCGGGGATCGGTGAGGTACACAGAGGGCATCCAGACCGTCTCCGACCACAGTCCCAGGTTCGCGCCCTGCGCCCCCTTGGGATCGCCGACGCTCGACGGGAAGGGGCGGGGCAACTCCTGGCGACTCACCCCGTCCAGGTACGACTCGTTCACCCGCAGCAGGGGGAGGCCGAACCACGTTGCCTCGATGTAGTGGCGGTAGTTCCGCCCAGACTCATGGACGAAGCGGAAGCGCGCGGGAAAGGCCGGGCCGCCGGGAATGAAGCGTAGACTTGCCCGGCCCGTGACCACGGCGGAGGTGATCACCGGGATGAACTCGCCGTACGTCTGGCGGTAAAAGCGCTGGACCGGGGCAGGCAGCCCGGCGGGCAGGGGCACCGCCTCCGGCGTGCTCAGCCTGGCCGGGTACGCGGGGAAGGGCTGGGGCTGGACCTGCAAGCCCGCCCATCCCAGCAGGGCGAGACCGGCGAGGATACCCGCGCTCCACCCGAGGGGACGGCGCCAGCCGACACGGCGGCGGGCGGCGCGGCCCGCGGAGTGGGCGGCGGTGATGCGAAGGTGTCGGGTGTTCATACGGCCTCCATCTCGGACCGGGTCGTGGCCCCGGCCAAGTTCTCCAGGCCCTCGGCGCGCTCCAGCCGTTCGCGCAGGTCCCGCGCGAAGCGGGCGGCGGGCGCGCCGTCCACGAGGTCGTGGTCGAAATCCAGCGTCAGGCTCAGCAACTCGCGTGGCACGATTCTCCCGTCCACGACCGCGGGTTTCTCCCCGATGCCGCCGACGGTGACCGACAGTGTGTGGACGGGCAGGGCCAGGCCCCAGCCGCCCCCCGGGCCGAACATCCCCAGGCAGGTCAGGCCCACGGTGCCGAATCGCGCCTTCCACACGTGGGGGTGGCGGCTCACCCAGCTGTAGACGGCGCGCCGCACGGGACCGGGCAGCCGCAAGAACAGGTCGGCCAGCCGCGCCTGCCGCCCGCTGGGACTCGCCCCCGGGTGGGCCTGCACCGCGCGCAACTCGTCGTGCAGCTCACGCAGGGAACGGCGGTTCGCCGCGCGCAGGATGTGGGCGAGTGGAAAGGACCGACCCTGGGCCGTGACCTCGACGATGACGCCCACGTCCACGTCGTCGAACACGACGATGCGGCCCCGCCCGTCGCGGTAGGCGTGCAGGCTCCGGTCGGCGTCCACGGCATGGGCCAGGCAGGAAGCGATGAAAGCGGTGAAGGAGCGCGTCTCCCCGGTGGCCGCGTGGTGCTGCCGCAACCGCTCGCGGGCGGAGGTCACGTCCACCTCGATCAGGCCGCGAATGGTGGGCCTGTGCCGAGCGAAACGCGCCGCGTCCACGACCACCTGCCGCGAGCGGGGGAAGGGGAAGACGTGGGAGGGGCTTCGGCTCATGGTCGGTCCTTTCTCGCGCTGTGGATCAGCCGCTCCCCGCCGCCCGCGCCCGAACGGCGGGAAGGAGGACCCGCCTACGCTGGATGGGGAGGAGGCAGGTTCGCCAGACGCGGCTCACGCGGCCTGCGCCACCACAGCCACAGGGCGCCAAGGGTGAGCAGCAGCGCGCTAAAGGTCACCAGCCCTCCCAGGACGGGCACCTGGGCGAGCAGGGCCAGGACGAGGGCGCCCACCAGAACGGCCGTGAGAGGCTGAACCGGATGCCCAGGCCGCACCGCTCCGGCCAGCCACCTCCCTAGCAGGAAGGCAGCCAAGCCCTGGGCGGCAAACCACGCTGCCCAGGTGAGCAGCGCCCCGACCCCCAGCAGCACGGGCGCCCCGATCAGTGCGAGGGGCAACCCCAGATTCCACAGCCCCAGCACGCTGAGCCCCACAGCGACGAGCACGGTGGCGCCCGCAAAGGTCAGCACCGCGAGGGGGAAGCCCACGAAGGTGAGCGCCCCGTACCCCAGGCTGGCCCCCGGCAGGGCGCGCAGCCGCGCGGTGATCGCCGTGAGGGGACCGCGCGCCAGCCACACCAGGAGCAGCCCCGCGAGCGCGACGGCCACGAAGTCACGCAGGAAGTTCAGCCCCACGTTCGTCGTCTTCACGGCCACCGGCGCCCGCACGTTCGGCACCCGCGGGGCGGCCAGTGGCGCGTACTCCACCCGCCCCGCCACGGCGCCCTGCGGGAGGGTGGGCCGGTCCGGCATCCGCAGGGTGAGGTTCCCGTCCACTCGCCCGCCTTCGCTGAAACGCACGCCGGAGGGGAGGGGGTCGGGGCGGGCCACCCCGGGCGTCCAGTTCTGCGGCCAGGTGGCGCGGTTGTCCACATCGAAACGGGCGTCGCCGCCGATGGGGCCGCCCACCTCCACCCCGTAGGCGCCGACATAGGCGTTGCGGGCGACGGTGCCGTTCAGCCTGGTCTGGGCGCCGCCAAAGGCCACGTCCCGCCCAATCCGCGCGCCGGGCGCCACGTCGAGGCCCACCCCGGCGGCGAGGAGGTCGCGCCCGATGGCCGCGCCCCCGCCCACCCGCAGCACCGAGCCCGCGAGCCGGGCGCTGCCCGTCACCCGGCCTCCCAGGGTGACGCTCTGCCCGGCCGCCCAGACGTTGCCGCCCACCGGGCCGTTCACGCGCACGGTGTTCCCCGCCGTGATCAGGTCGCCGGTGACGGCGCCGTCAATCTGCACGTCCTGGCCGGCCACGTACAGGTCATCGCGGATCACCTCGCTGGCGGGGACGCGCACCACATCCCCCGTCCGCCACGACAGCCCGGGCGCGCTTCCGCCCAGGGCAAGGCCGACGAGCAGGGCGCTCGTCCGGTGGGTCAACTTCACTCGTTCTCGCTGGTCGCGCATGGCGAACCCCCTGGGGCCACACCTGGGCCTGCCCTCCGGCGCGGCTTCCACCGGGTGTTCCCGACCCCTCTGGCCTGGATGCTGGGGCCTGCCTGTTACGTGGGGGTTACCACCCGGGACTTCACTGGGAGCGCCCGCCCTGCACGCGGCGGACGTGGGCCTCTCGGTTTCAGGGGTAGTGGACGTGCCGCGCGAGGCGGCGGACTTCGTGCTGCTCTTTCGCGACCTAGCGGTGCTGGGACGCGGCATCCGGCGGGGGCGGGTGACCTTTGTTCACCCGCTGAAGGCCGTGTTCACGACCACCCGCGCGAACTTCGGGAACTATGCTGAGCATGGCGGGCACGGCCCTGTGCCTGCCATGCCTGCCGCCGCTGCCCAAGCCGACTCCGCTGAACGACTTCCTCCCGGACCTGCCCAGCATGGCAAGTGCCGCTGACCGGGTGGACCCCGAACTCGGCGCTGGCCCGCGCCACTGGGATCCCCGCTTCATCGGGCGCTTGGTGACGGTCTTCGGGCCCGTCCGCTCAGCCTTCGACTTCCTGACTGTCGGGGTGCGGCTCTCCCTGCTGCGAGCCAAACCGGCCGAGTTCCGCACTGCGTGGGTTCGCGGAGTCGCTGCTCACCGAACTCGTCGTCACGCTCATCATGCGGACGCGCCGCGTGCCCTTCTGGCGCACCGTTCCCGGGAGGCTGCTGGGCGGGTCCACCGTCCTCGTCATCCTGCTCGCGCTGATCTTGCCCCACACCCCCCTCGCCCCGGCGTTCGGGTTCGTGCCGCTGCCGCCAGGGCCGCTCGCGGCCATCCTCGGGATCACCGTCCTTGTACATGCTGGCCACGGACGCGGTGAAAGGTGCTGTCTACCGCCGGGTGGGGGAGGCGGGGGCGGTAACCCCCCGGTAACACCCGGGGCCGAAGCTGGGCCTGGAAAGGAGGGCTTGCCATGACGGACCAGACGAAGACGGCCCCGCAAAACACGCCCGCCCAGGCCCCGCCTCCGGTTGTGGAGGAGCTGGAGGTGACCGGCGCGGAACTCGTGGCGCAGGTGCGCCACCTCGCCCGCGAGGGAAATGCCCGGCGGGTCACCATTTTCAGCGAGGAGGGCGAGGAGCTGCTCAGCATGTCCCTCACCCTGGGCACCGTGGCGGGCGGCCTGGTGGTGCTCTCCGCGCCCGCCCTCGCCGCGCTGGGGGCGCTGGCGGCCCTGGTGACCCACGTGAAGGTCGTGGTGACCCGGGACACGCCGGACGCGGGGCCTCCGGTTCGCGCTGATCCCTGACGCCCGAAATTCATCCTTCCCGGTCCGGGCCGCGGCCGCACAGCGGCCCAGAGGAGCCCCTATGCAACGGCGAGAGTTCACGAACGGGTGGGGCTGGCTGCTGCTCGGCATCGGCCTGCTGGCCCTGCTCGCCAACTTTGGCGTGTTGACCAGCGTGTCCGGTCTGCTGTGGGGCGTGCTGTTCGGCCTGGGCGGCGCGTTCTTCCTGGGGCTGGCCCTGCGCCGCGCCGGGGACTGGTGGGCCTTTATTCCCGGCGGGGTGCTGTTCGGGCTGACGCTCGCCACGGCCTCGAACGGGGCCACCTGGGGCGGAGCCGCCTTTCTGACATCTATTGGGGCGGGCTTTCTGCTCATCGCCGGGCGGCACCCCGAGCACTGGTGGGCCGTCATCCCCGGCGGGGCGGTGCTGTCGGTCGCGCTGACGGCCGCTTTCCCGGGCCAGTTCGGCGGGGCCCTGCTCTTCCTGGGGCTGGCGCTCACGTTCCTGGTGCTGGCCCTGCTACCCCCGGCGCGGACCCATGGGGGGACCCACCGCTGGGCGTGGTACCCCGCCGCTGGGGCCCTCGCGCTCGCCGTGCTGAGCGGCGGTTGGTTCTCGGGCGCCCTGGGCACCCTGTGGCCACTCGCCCTGATCGCCCTGGGCGGCGTGCTGCTTTTCGTCCCGCGCCGCGGGCGGCGCTGAGAGGGGGAAGACGGTATGAGTGATCCTGTCGCGTCCGGTGCGGGCGGGGGGCTGGGGAGACGGCCGCCCTCCCTGGTGGGGCCCCTGGTCCTGATCGCCCTGGGGCTGCTGTTCCTGCTGACCAACCTGGGGGTGCTGTCCCCCGGCGTGTGGGACACCCTGTGGCGGCTGTGGCCCTTCGCCCTGATCGCCGTGGGGGTGGAGGTGCTGGTGGGGCGCCGGACCCGCTGGGGCGGCCTCGCCGTGCTGGGGGTGTTCGCCGTCGCCGCCGTCGTGGGCGTGTGGTGGAGCGTCCGGACCCCCGCGGGGGCTGCGCTGACCGATCAGCCAGTCCGGGTCGCCGTGCCCGCCGGGGTCCACCGGGCGGAATTGACCCTGCGCTCCGGGGTCTCGCAGCTCGCCCTGCGGGCTGGGAACCGGGGCGACCTCGTGAGTGGGCAAGTGCAGATTGCCCGGAACGAGCGGCTCACGAACGAGTCCAGCCAGCGCGGGGGGACGGCGGTGGTCCAGGTGGCCGTGAGCGGGTCCTCGTCCGGCAGCTTTACTGGGCAGAACACGCCGCGTTGGACCCTCGCGCTGGCCCCCACGCTTCCCTGGACGCTGAACGTCTCGACCGGGGTGGGGCGGGCGGACCTCGACCTGCGGAACCTGCGGGTGACGGACCTGACGCTCGCGGGCGGGGTGGGTGAGACGACGGTGACCCTCCCGGCGCGGGGCGAGACCCGGGCGGACATTCGCAGCGGGGTGGGGGCGCTGACCGTCCGCCTCCCGGCGGGGCTGGCGGCCCGGGTGGTCGCCAACGCGGGCCTGGGCGCGGTGCAGGTGACCCTCCCCGTCACGCGGGATGGGGACACCTCCGTGATTGGGGACCCGGGCACCAACCCCAACCGGGCAGAGGTGCGGGTGAACGGGGGCGTGGGGCGGGTCCTCATCGAGCGCGCACCCTGAGACGCTCGGCGGGGATCGGGGGCCCCCACTCGCTCCCCGCCGCCAACCTCACTGGGGGAGGGCGCCTGGCGGTCCGCCCTCCCCCGGAACACCCGCCCGGTGACGGCAGGGGCGAAGTGAGAACGGCCGGGGCCACCGGGCACCGTCAGTACACGCCGGGGAGGAATCGGCGAACGCGCCGCTGGTAGGCCGGGTACTCTGGGAAGTGCCGCGTCAGGCGGCGTTCCTCGTCCCGGGCCTTGCGGTCGAACAGGAGGGCAAGCCCGCCGCTCAGCCCCAGCGCCCCCCGGTGCCCGTGAGCCAGCGCCCAGCCCAGCGAGGCCAGGAGCAGCCCTCCGTAGACCGGATGGCGGGCCAGGGCATAGGGGCCAGTCTGCACGAGCTGCCCTTCCGTCCGTGGCTCGGGCAGGGGCGTGAGGTTGGGGCCCAGGCGCAGACCACTCCAGCCCACGAGGGTGCCTCCAGCCAGCACCAGGGCGGTGCCCGCGACCCGCAGCCCCCGTGGCGTCCCCCAGCGAGGTCGCAGCAGCGGCAGGGCCACGATCCCGGCGAGCAGGAGGGCCTGGGCCGCCACGTACCCTTCTCCCCGGGCGTTCCAGCGGTGTTCGAATGCGGTCATGTGGTCCCTCCTCAGTGCGGGAGCCGGTCTTTCAAGACGCCATACAGATACGTCCCCAGCAGCGCGAACGCCAGCACGATCAGGATGGGCCACACCCCGGCCCCCAGCAGCACGAAAATCGGTCCCGGACACACGCCCGCCAGCCCCCAGCCCACCCCGAAGGTCAGGCCGCCGAACACGTAGCGCCGCCAGCCCTTGTCCTTGGCGGTCACCTGAATCGTCTGCCCGTCCCGACTTTTGAGGCCACTGCGGCGCAGCAGCATCGTGGTCACCATCCCGGTCAGCACCGCCGAGCCGATCAGCCCGAACATGTGGAAGGCCTCGAAGCGGAACATCTCCTGAATGCGGTACCAGCTCGCCGCCTCCGATTTGACCAGCACGGCGCCGAAGTATAGCCCGGCGAGGAGGTAGGCGAGCAGGCCGGTCGCCGCGCGGGTGGTGGAGGTGGACTGGGGGTGAACACCGGAAATGTTGGGGGCACTGGTCACCGGATCACCGCCATGAAGAGCGGGAGCAGGAAGTTCGCGCTGAGGATGCCGCCCACGAAAAAGGACACCGTGGCGATCAGGCTGGGAGCTTGCAGGGTGCTCAGCCCGGTGATGGCGTGCCCGGAGGTGCAGCCGCCCCCGTAGCGGGTGCCGAAGCCGACGAGCAGGCCGGAGAGGGCGAGCAGCAGCCACACGCCGGGACTGCCCAGGTCGGTCAGTTCGGCGGGCACCAGGCCGGGCCGCAGCTCCACGCCGAGGTCCCGAATGGACTGCGCGCCCGCCGCGCTCAGCCGGGCAGGTTCCGGGTCGGCGAGCAGCGCGCCCGCCACGAAGCCGCCCAGGATCAGGCCGCCCGCGAACACGAGGTTCCACCGTTCCCTCCGCCAGTCGTAGCGGAAGAAACCGGGCCTGACCCGTTCGGGCAGCAGGATCGCGCAGGCGTGGCGCAGGTTCGACGAGATGCCAAAGGACTTGTTGCCGAGCCACAGCAGCAGCGGCACCGTCAGGCCGATCAAGGGGCCGCCCACGTACCAGGGCCAGGGCGAGCGCAGAAAGTCGAGCAGTTCAGTCATGCGGGCAGGAACCTCGAAAAAGGGGGGGTGAGGAGGTGGAGTTCGGGCACGGCCTTACCGGGCCAGACGCGCCTGGGCGGCCGCAGGAGGACTGAGCACCCTGGGCACGTTCGTCGCCAGCACGTACAGGCCCATCACGACCAGGAAGCCCGCAAAGCCGCGTTTCAGGCTGTCGTTGGAAACCTTCTTACCCAGCCGGGCACCCAGAAAGCTCCCCGCGATGCCGATGGCGGTGAAGGTCAGGATCAGGTCCCAGTGCATGGACAGGTTGTGCTCGGCGAGGACGTGCGTGTACTTGGAAAAGCCCGCGAAGCTCTTGGCCGCGATGATCAGCAGGCTGGTCCCCACCGCGAGGCTCATGGGCAGTCCGCCCAGCAGCACCAGCGCGGGGATGATCAGAAATCCCCCGCCCACGCCGACCAGCCCGGTCAGGACGCCCACGCCCAGCCCCTCCAGGCCGATCTTGAGAGGAGAGCGGGGATGGGGGGCGGGCTGAACCTCCCCCCGCTGCGGGCGGAACATCATGGCGGCGGCGAGCAGCATCACCACGGCGAACAGCAGCAGCTGCACCGCGCCGGAGAGGAACACGCTCAGGGCCGCGCCCAGGAAGGTGCCCGTCACGCCGGGAACGCCGAACCACAGCACCGAGCGCCAGTCGATCTGCCGCTTCAGCGCGTAGGGGATGGCCCCGACCAGGCTGATGCCGCCCACGATGGCGAGCGATTCGGCAATCGCCAGCTTCTCCGGCTCGCCCACCAGGTAGACCAGCACCGGGACCGTCAGGATGGAGCCGCCCGACCCCAGCAGCCCCAGCGAGAGGCCGATCAGGGCCGCGCCGACGAGGGCGAGGATCACGGCCGCCCGCCCCGGTGCAGTTCCCGGCTCCCCTGCACCCAGGCCGCCGTGCCGCCCGAGCGGTTCAGCAGGCCCGTCTTGCCCAGCCTCGCCAGAGAGGCCGCCGCCTGCGAGGAGCGGTGGCCGCCCGCGCGGATCAGAACGGTGTTCGGCCTGGTCCCGTCCTCGCGCCCGGCGAGTTCGCTGAGGGGGAGGTTCACGGCGCCGGGGACGTGTCCGGCCTCATACTCGCCGCGCTCGCGCCCGTCCACGAGGCGGGCACCCCCGCGCCGCCTGCCCCCGAGTTCAGTGATGAAGATGTGCTGGTAGGTCATGGGACCACTCGCTTTCATGGAAGACGGAGGCGGCGCGAATCCTGCCGCCTCCGGGAAGGGCGTTTCAGGCGGGTTGTTCCTGCCTCTGGGCTTTTGCCCAGGCGTCGTACCCCCCGGCGAGTTCCAGCACGCCGAAGCCCTCGGCGCGCAGCAGGCTCGCGGCGGCGGCGCTGCGTGCCCCGCCCTGGCAATGCACGACGATCTCACGGTCACGCGGCAGGGTGCCGAGCTTCCAGGGCAGGCGTCCAGCGTGGAGCTGCCGGGCGCCGGGGATGTGCCCCTCCTCGTACTCGGTCTTCGCTCGAACGTCCAGAATCAGGGCGTCCGGGTGTTGCGGCAGCTCGGTCGCTGGGATGGGCGGCGCGGGGACCGTTTCCAGATCCTCGGCGCTGGAGACGAAGCCCACCACCCGGTCCAGCCCCACCATCCACAGGCGGCGGCGCAGGGCCTCGGCACGGCCCTCGGGGGCCAGCAGAATCAGCTCGCGGTCGGGGGTCAGCAGCCACCCCGCCCAGGTCTCGAAGGTCTTGCCGTCGGGGAGGTTCACGCTCCCCACGGGCGCGGCGGCCTGATGCTCTTCCTTCTTGCGGGTGTCGATGAGGCGGGCACCGGCGGCGAGCTTCGCCTTCACGTCCTCGGCGCTCAGCTCGGCCAGCGGCTTCACCTCGCCCAGCAGAGCGGGGCCGCCCCGGTTTTCCAGCTTCATCCGCCCGTAGTACAGCGGCGCGTCAGGCTGGCCCGAGAGCAGCTCCTTCGTGAACGCCGCCTCGTCGCCCCGCTCGACCATATGGCCCCACCAGCTCAGCGCCCGCTCGTAGCCGACGGTTGTGGTGGGCACCGCCCCCAGCGCCTTGCCACACGCACTCCCCGAGCCGTGACCGGGCCAGACCTGCACGTAGTCGGGCAGGGTCAGGAACCTGTCGCGCAGACTGGCGAACATCTGCCGCGCGCCCTCGAAGCGGGTGTCCTGGCCGCCCGCCGCCTCGTCGAGCAGGTCGGGTCGGCCCAGATCGCCCACGAACACGAAGTCGCCCGTCAGGATCATGCCCGGCGTGTCCCCGCGCGGGGTATCGGTGACGAGGAAGCTCAGGTGCTCCGGCGTGTGACCGGGGGTATGCACCGCCTGAATGCGGACGTGGCCGACCATGAAGGTGTCGCCGTCGCGCAGCCTCTCCTGGTGGCCGTCCTGATAGGTGTACCGCCAGCCCTCGCCGCCCTCGTCGGAAAGCAGGAGCCGCGCGCCCGTGGCCTGGGCCAGCTCCCGGGCGCCGGAGAGGTAGTCGGCGTGGATGTGCGTCTCGGTGACGTGGGTGACCCGCAGCTTCTGGGCCTGGGCCTCCTCCAGATACCGGGAGATGTCCCGCACCGGGTCCACCACCAGGCACTCGCCAGTCTGCTGACAGCCGACCAGGTAGGACGCCTGGGCCAGGTCGTCGTCGTAGAAACGTTGGAAGTACATGCCCGGATCGTATACCCCCTCCCCCTATCCTGTCAAATACCCCAGGGGGTATACTGGAAGCATGACCGCGAGCGTGCCCGTGAGTGACCATCAAGCCGAGAAGACGAGGATTCTTAACCGCCTGCGCCGCCTGGAGGGGCAGATTCGGGGCCTCCAGAAGATGGTGGAGGAGGAGAAGGGCTGCGTGGAGGTGATGAGCCTGTACGCCAGCGCGAGGAGTGCCCTGGAGTCCACCGGGGACGTGATTCTGGAAACCTACGTCGAGATGTGCCAGGCGCGCGGCGAGAAGCCCGCCGACCTCGTGAAACTGCTCAAGCTCGCCCGCTGAGGAGGGCGGCGCGCAGCAGGGGCCGCCCTGCGCGCGTGAGGTGGGGCTGACCTGCGGGGGGGTCAGCCCACCAGGGCCAGCCAGGTGTTCGGGCCGACCACGCCGTCTGCCGTGAGGCCCTGCGCCGTCTGGAAGCTGCGAACGGCGCTTTCCGTGCCCGGCCCGAAGGCGCCGTCCAGCATGACCCCGTAGCCTCTGGCTTGCAGCTGGCCCTGCGCCGCCCGCACCGCCTCGCCGCTGTCGCCGCGCCGCACGGTCAGGACCAGCCGCTCCCAGGTGGCCGACCCCACCACGGCGTCGGGGGTCAGGCCCGCCGAGGTCTGGAAGGCGCTCACGGCCGTCCCGGTGCCGCCGCCGTAGTTCCCGTCCACCGCGAGGGTCTGGCCCCGGGCGCGCAGCAGGGACTGCACGCTGCGGACGCGCTCGCCGCTCTGGCCGTCCCGGGTGGTGGGCCACACCCGCACGCTGACGCCCAGCCGCGCGGCCACGTCGCGGCGCAGTTGCGGCAGTCTGGCATACAGCACGTCTCCCGGGCAGGAGGTGTTCAGGAAGTCGCGGTGCCCGTAGATCTCGGTTGCCGGAATGCCGTACTGCCCGCACAGCCAGGCGCATGTGCGCACCAGCGCGTCGTACTGGGCGGCCGGGGGAGACACGCTGGTGTAGGTGCCCTCGTTCTCGATGCCGACCGACACGTCGTTGAAGCTCTCGCAGTGGGCGCCGCGCACATGCTGGGTACCCGTCTGCGCCGCTTCCAGGCTGCGGTGACGGCCCTCCAGCACGTACCCGCCCCGGCTGATGGTGAACTGCTGGCCGGAATCGGTCCAGCCCCGGTCGAAGTGAGCCTGCTGAATCGAGCGCGCCAGGCTGTGGGCCTGCGCCTGCGAGAGGTCGCTGACGTTGGCGCTCGCGGTGTGATGCACGATGATCCTTGTGGGCCGCGTGGCGAGCAGGGTCACGGCTTCCCGGGGCGCCTGGGCCTTCCAGGCGGCCGTGGTGGCGATGGCCGGGCTGGTCACTGCCTGGCCGTCCAGCCGGTTGACGGGCGCGTCCGGGTCGAGCCTGGCCGCCTTGTTCAGGCCGCAGCCCGCCAGCAGCAGACTGCCGCCGAGTGCCGCGCCCCAGCGCAGGACCTGGCGGCGGGTGGGGGGGGTGTTCATTCGGCCTCCTCGGGAAAGCGGCGGGCGACCTCGCTGCGCGCCACCGCTGCCTGCTGCCCTGGGTCAGTTCCAGGCGCAGTGGACGTGGTTGCTGTGGCCGCCGGGCGGGTCGTAGTAGGCGTTGAAGGTCTGGCCGGGATCGGACCCGGCGGCCAGGCACGCGTTGCGCGCGGCGGTGTGGGCGCTGTTGGGGGTGCTCAGGCTCACCCCGTTCCAGATGCCGATGTCGAGTGCCAGACCGGCGTAGTGGTCCGAATACGTCGAGTGGACCCCGCCCGCGATGGACGTGATGAAAAAGGAGTTCCCGGCGTTCGCCATGGTCAGCATGCCCTGGAGCATCGAACGCTTGAGGTACACGGTGAGGCCGCAGTTGGCGTCGCCCGCGCAGCCGCGCCTGGCCGCCAGGCCGTTCGCTGTGTCGACGACGTTCTGGCGCGGGTTGCCTCCGGACGTGCTGCTGCTGGTGCCCAGCGTGACGCGCCCGCTGTTCAGGATCTGCGAGGCGAGGCTGGCGGTGGTGCCTGTTGCCCCCGTGCTGCTGCCGGTCACCAGGGCATGCCAGGTGTTGAGGCCCGCCACGCCGTCCACAGTCAGGCCCCGCCTGCTCTGAAAGTCCCGCAGCGCCGTGTTCGTGCCGCTCCCGAAGACGCCGTCTACCGTGACGGCGCTGTAGCCGTAGCCGCTGCGCAGCTGGTCTTGCACCGCCCGCACCGCGTTGTTGCTGTCCCCCTGCCGCACGGTGACGATCAGCTTTTCCCAGGTGTTGCCGCCCACGGTCCCGTCCACCACCAGGCCGTTCGCCCGCTGGAAATTCCGCACGGCCGTGTCGGTGCCGCCTCCGAAGGCGCCGTCCACAGAGAGGCTTTGCCCCGCGTGGCGCAGCAGGTATTGCAGGGTCACCACGTCGCGCCCCGAGTCGCCGGAGCGCAGCGCCTGCCAGGTCAGCACCGACTGGGCACCCAGCAGGGCGTCAGGCGGGGTGGCGGCGGCCGGTTGCGCCCGCTGCACCCCGCAGGCCGAGAGAGAAAGGGTGAGGGCGGCCAGGATCAGGGTCGAACGCATCATGCACTCCTCGGATGTCTGTCAGGGCACTGGCCTGGAACCGGCAGGCGGAGCGGGGGCCAGGGGTGGGTTCAATCCGGAACCTCCAGAAGTGGAGATGCGGGGAGGATGCCCGGGTTGTGCGGACAGGCGCGGTCTATCACCACACCTGTGATGAAGGTGTTGGGGGGAGAAAGCCCTGAACGTGGCCGTCGGCAGGCCGCCCACGACCGGCACAGCGTCCAGGGAGGATGCCCGATCCACGGCGCTCGCCTGCCCGGAGGCCTTCTCCCCAGGTTGACCGGGTGCCCCCGCTCTCAGGCGGTCAGAGCGCGGGAAATAGGGGAGGGGCCGCTTCTCCGCGGGTGCGCTCAGGCCAGACTTCCCGGGCAAACCCGCGTCTGCGGCGGGGGTCTCGGGGGCGGGTGGTCCCCGGCCCGCCGGGGCCTTTCAGGCCGGGCCTGCCTCCGGGCGCCGGTCGGTCCAGGACCCACCCGGCGCTTTTGCTGCGTAGTCTGGGCAGCGATGACCACTGGCGCCCAGAGTGAACGGATGAACGCCTTCGGGCAGGCCCTGATGACCCTGATGGTGGAGCACGGGGTCGCGGCTGTGCGCCCCAGGGAAGCGAGCGGCCTGCTGGGCCTGACGGAGAGCGGCAAGTTCGTGAGCGCCGACCTGGCCTTCGAGTTCCTGGCCCCCGCCGATCACCGGGCGGCCGCTGCGGCGCTGGGCGTCGTCCCGGGGGTCCCGGCGGGGGAGGCTGGCGCGCGGGACCTGGCCGACGTGCAGGGGTTCGTGCGCGCCGTGGGGCTGCTCTACGACAGGTACGGGGTGCACAGCCTCGAATTCGGGCCAGGCGCGCTGCTGGGCTTCCGGCCGGGCAGGTCAGGCATGACCTTCGTCACCGACCACGTCGCGGTCACCCTCCAGCGGCGGGAGCCGTAACCCGGAGCCGTCCACCTGAGTTTCCGCCCCTGACGCCGAACCCTGCCCCGTTTTTGCCTGTCCGCCCCGTTTGCGGCTGCGCGCGCTCACAGCGCCGGGCCACCTCTCCACCACCTCTCAGGCACGCGGCTCAGCCTGCGCCCCGGCTCATGCGGGGGGGACGCCCACACCTCCACAACCGGGGCGCCCGGGCGACGTTCCGGCTTCAGGCCGTCTGGCTCGGGCCGGGCGCTGCTGAAGGAGGCCCTGCTGAATCACAGCTGGCCCGTTACAGTGGGTCGCGTTCCCCGTCCAGGCCGTGTTGCCGGGACCGACCGCTTCTTCAGGAGGTTTCATGCTGCGCCGTTGTCTGCTCCTCACCCTGCTGCTGACGGGAGGCCCCGTGGCCCTGGCCCAGACCGCTCCGCCTGCCCCGGCCTCCGCCGTGGGTGCCCCGGCCCTGCTGCCCCCCATCAGTGACGCGCCGATCTTCGTGGCCTATCCGCCGGACCGGCACACGGTCCCCTTTGACCATGTCCTGCTGGAAGGCAGCGTGCAGCCCGGGGCGTCCCTGACCCTGGGCGGCCAGCCGGTCGACGTGGGCGCCGACGGCCTCTTTATCGAGTGGGTGCCGTTGAACCCCGGCGAGAACGTCCTGGTGCTGGAATCCGCCCGGGGCGGCACGGTGGCCCGCCAGGAACTGCGGGTGACCAGCGCGCCGCCGCAGGTTCTGACCGGCGCCGCGCAGATCGTGGCCGCCAGCCTGCTGCCCGCCGCCGACCGGGTGGCCTACGTCCAGCCCCAGAGCCTGGAGGGCCGGGCCGTCCCTGTGGCGTTCACGGGCACGGCGGGTGGGCGGGCGTCCTTCCGGGTCGGGGACCTCGGCCCCTTTCCGATGACCGAGAGCGCGCCGGGCCGCTACGAGGGCACCTTCCTGCTGCCCGAGCGGCTGGCCGCCGCGCCCGTGGCGTTTACGCTGACCGCCGCCGACGGCACCACGGCCACGGCGAGCAGCCCCGGCCAGCTCAGCGTGACGGCGACCGGTCCCCGGGTGGCGGAGGTCACGGCGACCATCCCCGGGCGGGGGGTGCAGGCCGGCACCTTCGTGTGGCGCAACGGGCCGGGCCGCAACTACGTGGTCTATCCCCGCCCCGGCGCGCTCTCGGTGGTCGTCGGAGAGGAGGGCACGACCTACACCGTGCAGGTGTCCGGCACGCTGACCCTGAGCGCCCCGAAAACGGCCCTCACCCTGCGCCCGGAGGGCACGCCGCTGCCCCGGGCGGTGTTCACCCGCATCGACGTGAAGGCGGGCGAGACCCACAGCGAGGTGCGGCTGAACCTCCCCACCCGGGTGCCCTTCACGGTCGAGCAGGCCGCCGCGCCCGGCGCGTCCAGCCTCGACCTGCGGCTCTTTCACACCGTCTCCGACGTGGATTACATCGTGTCGGACTTCCCGGCTGGCCCGGTCCGCGACGTGCGCTGGACCCAGGAAAGTGACGGCGTGGCCCGCGTGCGGGTGGACCTCCGCGGCGCGCCCTGGGGCTACGACGCGACCTACGAGGGCACGACCCTGGTGCTGCGGGTCCGCAACGCGCCCACCCTGGACGCCCGCGCGCCGCTGACGGGCCGCACCATCGTCTTGGACCCCGGCCACGGCGGCGACGAGTTCGGCGGGGCCGGACCGCTGCGGGTGCCCGAGAAAAACCTGATGCTGCCGCTCTCGCTGCGGGTGGCCGAGCTGCTGCGCGCCAGGGGCGCTGCCGTCGTGCTGACGCGCGAGGCCGACGTGACAGTGCCCATCTACAACCGCCCGCTGCTGGCCGAGGAGAAAAACGCCGACCTGCTGGTGAGCATTCACGCCAACGCCCTGCCCGACGGGGTGGACCCCGCCACCAAGCGCGGCAGCGGCGTGTACTACTACCACCCGCAGGCCCGCGCGCTCGCGGACGCCCTGCAAGCCAGCCTGGTGGAGCGGCTGCCGGACGTGGGCAACGACGGCGTGCACTACCAGAACCTCGCTCTGGTCCGGCCCACGACCCAACTCAGCGTGCTGATCGAGACCGCCTTCCTGACCGACAAGGGCAACCTGCGGCTGTTGATGAGCGCGGCGGGCCGCGAACGTTTCGCGCAGGCCATCGCCCTGGGCATCGAACGCTACTACCGGGAAGCGGCCCTGGGGCGCCCGGGGTCTTGAGGTGCCCGCCGAGGCCTCCGGGCCTTGCGACCAGACCCTCATGAACAGCTGCGCGGAGACGCGCTTCCGGCCCCGTCTCCCGCAGAACCTGGTGTCTGTGGCGTTCGGGCGATCGTTCGGCGTCCATCCAGCGCCAGCGGCGCCGGGAACTCGCGCAGACCGTGGCGTGACCCCGCCACCTCCGGGTCAGGCAGGCGCATCCCGCCTGAACGGGCGCACCTGCTGCCCCTCTCACCCATCCATGCGGAAGGCTCGTCCGTTCCTGCGTTTCACTCCTACGGCCACCTCTGTCAGACGCGCGTTGAGACGGCTGCACACTTGTGGACGGCCAGCAGATGCCCCATTCCGATGCAGTCCCAACATGGGGTTCACGGTTCCCCGACTTCAGCAGTTCCTCACCGCCTGAGGGCCTCCCCCCACCTGAAAAGAGAGTTCAAGCGGCCAGGAGAGCCTTTCATGCCAGAGAAACTGGCGAGATCAGGGGCGGGGCCACCCACCAGGACTTAAGCTCAGCGCATGATGAATATCTCAGGGTCAGGCCTGGCCCGGCCGCTTGCCGGTCCCACCTCTGCGGGGAGCGGCCATGCGGCCTGCGCCTGAGGAAAACAGGCCCAGGGAGGCGTCCGGGCAACCCCGTCTGGTCATCGTCAACCTGCTGCCGACCGCGCTGATCGTCCTTGCCCTGCTGCTGGCGCTGAACTTCTTCGGCCTCGTCGCCACGCCTCTCCTCGTCATCACGCTGGCGGTGCTGCTGGCCGCCGCGCTCAACCCGCTGGTGCTGTGGGGCCAGACCACCCTGCGCCTGCCCCGTCCCGTCGCGGCGATCCTCACGGTGGCGCTGCTGCTGGGCAGCCTCGCCTTGCTGGGCAGGCTGCTGGTCCCGGTCCTGATCGCGCAGGTGTCCAGTTTCGCGGCGGGGCTGCCTGCCGACGCCTTTCTCCTCGGGCAGCGGGTCGACGCGTGGCTGAACGAGCGTCCCACCCTGAATGCCCTGCTGGGCGAGAGCGTGCTGGACGACGTGAGTTCGCGCGCCACGGCGCTGGTCACCGGGCTGATTCCCCAGGTCGTCAACCTCGCCCTCAGCACCGCGGGCACCCTCGCGCTGGGGGTGTTCGGACTCGTCATCCTGACCTTCACGCTGGCCCAGCCCGCGCCGCTGGTGCAGGGCCTCCTGAGCGCCGTTCCCGAAGCCCGCCGGGAGTGGGTGGGGGCCGTCGCGGCGCGGGTGATGGGCAGCCTCAGCCGCTGGGGGCGCGGGATGCTGCTGCTGATGCTGGCCGTGGGCGGGGCCAACGCGCTGGGCCTCTGGGCGCTGGGGGTGGACAACTGGCTGCTCTACGGGGTGATCGCGGCCTTCGGCGAGATCGTGCCGACGGTCGGTCCCATCTTCGCGGCGCTGCCGCCCATTCTCGCCACCCTGGCCGACGAGCCGGGCAAGGCCCTCGGGGTCGCCCTGCTCGCCCTGGTGATTCAGCAGGTCGAGAACTACGTGCTGGTGCCGTTCGTGCTGGGCGGCAGCGCGAACCTGCACCCGGTGTCGGTCACGGCGGGGGTGCTGCTGTTCGGCAGCGTGTTCGGGCTGGTCGGCGCCTTCCTGACGGTGCCCTTCCTGATTCTGATCAAGGCGCTGTACGAGGAAGTGCTGCTCGCCCGCCGCCGCCCCGCCTCCGAGGCGGATGCCCAGGCCATCGTCGAAGGGGCCTCTGCCGAGGCGCACCCGGAGAGGCACGGGACAGGCGGAGGGTGAACCCGGCCGCTTCTCCTGGAGGAAGTCTGCCGGCCGGTGGGATTCGGGGAGGGAGAGAAGCCCGCTCCGGTGGCGATACCGGCCGCGCAGGTGTTCGAGCTGAGCGTGCTGGGTCCCGGCGGGAGCCGCCCGTCGCGGGACGTGTCCGTGCTGACGGCGTCCCTGATCGCCGACAATACCCTGATGAACTACACCCTGATCCTGCCAGCGAACAGCCGGGGGCGGCCGCTGGACGATCAACGCCGGCCGTCTGCCGTAGGGGAGTGGTGACGCCGTGAAGCGGTGAGCCAGTCCCGAGCCTGGCAAGTCAAGCCCGGGCAGAGGTGAGGCGCAGCAGCTCTGCCCTGACGGGGCAACACGGACGTGCTGAGCGCAGCAAAGGGGAACCATATGCCTGGATAGCGTTCCCACCGCCGTTTGGGCCGCCGCACGGCTGTCGTGGAAGAGTTCGTGCCGGTCAACCGAAGGGGGCGGGGCGCTGGTTCGCCGTCTCCCTCCTGCCTGGCCGGAAGCTACGCTCCGGGCAAGGTGAAGAAGAAGGAGGACCCCTGTCCCGGGGTGCTCTCCAGCCACAACCGGCCGCCGTGGCGCTCGACGATCTTTTTGCACACCGCCAGCCCGATGCCGGTGCCCTCGAAGGCCTCGCGGCCGTGCAGGCGCTGGAAGATCACGAAGATGCGCTCGAAGTACTGGGGTTCGATGCCGATGCCGTTGTCGGTGACCTGAAAACGCCATAGTCCGTCCCCGTCGCGCTCGGCCGTCACGCGGACCTGGGGCCGCACCCCCTCGCGGTGGTACTTCAGCCCGTTGGCGATCAGGTTTTGCAGCAGCTGGTCGAGCTGGGGCGCGTCCGCGAGCACCATCGGCAGCTCGCCGCGCGAGAGATCCGCGCCCGGGGGGGCCGACAGCCCAAGGCGGCTGGCCACCGTGTCGAACACGGCCGCGCTGTCTACCGGCCGCAGTTCTCCCCGCTGGGTGTGCACCCGCGAAAAGGCCAGCAGGTCGTCGACGAGCTGCTTCATGTGTTCGCCGCTGTCCACGACCTGCCGCAGGTACAGCTGCCCGCGCTCGTCGAGCACGTCCCCGTACTTGCGCAGCAGGATGCCCGCGAAGCTGGTCACGGCCCGGATGGGGGCTTGCAGGTCGTGCGAGGCGACGTAGGCGAACTGCTCCAGCTCGGCGTTGCTGCGCCGCAGCTCCTCGTTGGCGTGCAGCAGGGCCTGCTCGGCCCGCTTGCGCTCGGTCACGTCCTTGACAAAGCCCACCATGTGGGTGACCTGCCCTGCGGCGTCCCGCCGGAAGTAGCCCTCGTCTTCCACCTCGCGGACACTGCCGTCCCGCCTCACCACCCGGAAAGGCAGGCGGAAGGTGTCGCTCCACTGGATCACCCGCGCGATCTCCCGCTGAAAGCCCCCGCGGTCGTCCGGGTGAATCAGGAGTTCGGTCCAGTCGGCCAGGGTGCCGCCCAGTTCCTGCGGGGCGTATCCGGTGATCTGCTCGACCGCGCCGCCGTACAAGATGGCGTCCGTCGCCGGGTCCCAGTCGTAGAGCAGGGCGCCGGAGCCGCGCACGGCGACCTCGTAGCGCTCGCGCCACTCGGCCACCTCGCGGGTGCGCGCCTCCAGCTCGGCCACCCCCCCGGCGCGTTCCAGCGCCAGGCCCAGGCTGCGCACCACCGATTCCAGCGCCGCCTGGTCGGGGCGGGTCCAGTGCCGCACGCCCCCGAACAGCACCACCGCGAAGACCCCCCGGGGCTGCCCGTCCACCAGCACCGGCAGGGTCGCGGAGGCGCCCAGGTGGCTGACCATCCCGCCGAGGTTGTCGGTGTCGCGGGCGTACTGGTCCTGGTAGTAGGGCGCGCGGCTGCGGTAGGGGATCAGCAGGTTGTTGGCCTCGTGGTAGGGCAGCCCCGCGTCCGCAGCCGCCTGAAGGGCCGCGTTGCGCAGCTCGCCCGTCTGGCCACGCAGCACCCAGCGCTCCCCCTGCGGCTCGAAATACAGGGCGTAACCCTCGGGCAGCAGCGAGAGCGCCACCGCCTGCGCGCGCCGGACCAGCACGTAGGGGTCCACCTCCACGCTCAGGTCGCGCGTGAGGTCCGCGAAGCTCTCCAGCGCCCGGTTGCGGGCGTCGAGTTCGGCGGTCTGGCGCGCCTGCTGCGCCGCCTGCTCGGCGCGTTCCAGCGCGAGGGTCAGGCCCCGCCCCACCGCCCGCACCAGCGCCCGGTCGCGCCCGGACCAGCGCCGGGTGTCCTTGAGGCCGATCAACAGCAGGTGCCGGACCTCGCCGCCCACGACCAGGGGATAGGCGGCGGCCTTGCCGTAGGCCTCGCTGTGCTCGATCCCCTCGCGCCCGGGGTCCCAGCTGTCGGTGAACACCGCGGTCCCCGTTTCCAGGGCGCCGCGCAGAAAAGGGGTGCTGTCCGGCAGTCCGGCCCTCAGGCGCTCAAGCAGGGCCTCGCCCATGTCCTCGCTCCAGGCCTGGGCCTTCCAGAGGGCGCCCTCGCGGGTGTAGTAGCCGACGCTGGCGCCCCCAAAGCGGGTGTGCAGCGCGGCGATGGCCTGCCGGGTCAGGTCCAGCACGTCAGTGGTGGTGCCCACCGCCTCCGTAAAGGCCACGAACGCTTCCTGGGCGCGGGCGTCGGTCAGGGCGCCTCGGGTCCGCTCCTCGACCTGCCGTTGAAGGTTTTCAAGCAGCTGGCTGCGCCCCACCGCGACGGCGCACTGGGCGGCCAGGGTCCGCAGGAACCGCACCTCCTCCGGGGTGAAGTGGTGGGGTTCCCGGAAGTCCAGCACCAGGACCCCCAGCGGCCGGTCGTCGAGAAACATCGGCAGCACGGCGGTGGCGACGACCGCCACGCTCCCGCTGCGGGCCGCGAGCTGAGGATAGGCCCGCACCAGGTCTTCCTGATGCTCGAACAACAGCGCCTCACGGCGGCCCAGGGCGTCGGCCGCCGGAGCGTTCTGCGCCAGGGGACCCGCCTGCCAGAGCGTGAGCACCCCCTCCGCGTGGCCTTCCACGGCGGCGAGGTTCAGGCGCTCCCCGGCCTCGTCGGTGAGCAGCACCGCCCCCGCGACGGCGTTCAGGGCCTGGCGCGCGGGGGTAAGCACCACCCGGAACACGTCCTGCTGGGTCCGGGCGGCCGCCAGGGCCTCCGTGACCGCTTGCAGGCGCTCGCCCAAAGAGGGCGGCGCCGAATGGGTCGGGGCGAAAGGTCTGGACACCGGGCCAGGATACTGTCGCCCGCCGCCGGGTGCGGCCCTTGGCCTTGGCATCCCCGGGCGGCGGCCGCCTCCCACTGGCCCAGAGGCGCGTGAGGGAGGTGCGTGCGTGAGGATGGACGCCTCGCGCGCTTCACATCTCTGCCCAGGGAGTCCCCACAGGCGTGAGGGCCGCCTGGACCGCCCGCCCCCGTCGCCTCCGTGTAGGGGAGAGGAACACGAGCTGAGAGCTATAAATCAGTATATACGAGGCATACTTCCTCCCTTCGCCCCCTCCCACCCCCCACCCTTTCCTCCCCGCCTTGCGCCGCCCCTCGTCCGCCCACTACAGTGGGCCGTACCCACAGTTCTCCTCGGTCGGGCGGGGCCAGCCCCGCGCTGCTTCTCCGGCCCCTGCGCCGCTGCCCCGACCCTCTCCGGTGGCCTCTCACCCGTCCCGTCTCCTCCCCCCGCGCGGGTGTAGCTGGACCCGCCGCCGCCCCCCAGGAGCCTTCCCATGACTGCACCTGCCGACTCTCAGGCCGACTCTCAGGCCGTCTCCCAGGTCACGCCGCTGCTCACGGCGACCCAACAGGCCACCCTTAAAGCCTTTGCCGATACGGTCTTGCCGCGTGTGGACGGCCTGGACCCGCCCGAGTTCTGGGGGGTGGCCGCGTCCGATCTGGGCGTCCACCAGGCGCTCGCCCAGTATCTGGACACCCAGCTTCCGCCCGAGGTGCGGGGCGGCCTGCTGGGGCTGCTGGACGCGATGGCGTCCCTGAGTTTCGCCGCCCAGAGCCAGGCGGTACGCGAGGCCATCTTGCGCACCGTGGCGGGCCTTTCGCCCGAGGCGGCAGGGGGCGTGGGCGCCCTGCGGCAGCTCACCCTGCTGTTCGGCTACGGCCTGACCGACGAGCGCGGCCAGAATCCGCTGTGGCCCCACCTGCGCTATCCCGGCCCTCCCGGCCCGGCACCCCAGACGCCTAAGACCATCACGCCGCACGAACCGGAAGACGGCGCCGTGCTGGAAGCTGACGCCGTGGTGATCGGCTCAGGCTCGGGCGGCGGCGTGGTGGCGGCGTCGCTCGCGCAGGCCGGAAAAAGCGTGGTGGTGCTGGAGGCGGGCGGGTATTTCAACGAGGCGGATTTCCACGGCCTGGAGCTGAACGCCTACCAGACCCTCTACTACCGGGGCGGCTACCACCCCACCGCCGACGGCAACGTCACCCTGGTGGCGGGCGCTGGCCTGGGCGGCGGCTCGACCGTGAACTGGTCGAACTCGGTGCGCCCCAGAGACGACGTGCGGCGGCGCTGGGCGCACGAGCACGGCCTGACCGACGTGGCGGAGCCGAGCTACGACGCGCACATCGACGCGGTTCTCGCCCGCATGGGCGTCAACGACCGGTGCAGCGACTTCAACGGGCCGCACCAGCGCCTGCAAGAAGGATCGCAGAAGCTGGGCTATCAGTTCGTGAAGGCGGCGCTCAACCTCGATCCCGGGCGCTACGACCCTGACCGCGCCGGCTACGCGGGCTTCGGGGACGCGACCGGCGCCAAGCAGGGGACCCTGAAGACCTTCTTGCAAGACGCGCACGACGCGGGCGCGCGCATCCTGGTGCGGACTCAGGCCGAGCGGATTCTGGTCGAGGAGGGCCGCGCGGCGGGTGTGCAGGCCACGGCGACGGTGGGCGGCGAAGCCCGCCGGATCACCGTGCGCGCGCCCCAGGTGGTCGTCGCCTGCGGCGCGCTGGAGACGCCCGCGCTGCTGCTGCGCTCGGGAATCGGCGGCCCGGCGGTCGGGAAGTACCTGCGGCTGCACCCGGTCGGTATGGCGGTCGGCGTGTACGGGGAAGACCAGCGGGCGTGGTGGGGACCGCCCCAGAGCGCGATCATGAAGGAGTTCGCGGACCGCGAGGAGGGCTACGGCTTCATCATCGAGAGCGTGCAGTACGGCACCGCGCTGCTGGCCTCCGGCACTCCGTGGACCGGGGGGGTGGAGCACAAGGCCGTGATGAGCTTGCTGCCGCGCATGGCCTTTTTCATCAACATCACCCAGGACCACGGGCATGGGCAGGTCACGCTGGACGCGGCGGGCAACGCGGTCCACACCTACGCCCTGACCGACGACCTCGACGCGCGCAACTTCCGCGCGGGTCTGGCCGAGTGCGTCCGGTTGCACGAGGCGGCGGGCGCCGAGGAGATTCACGGCCTGGCGCCCGGCCTCGCGCCGTGGAAGAGGGGAGAGGACCTCGAGGCCTTTATCGCGGCGCTGGTGAGTGTGCCTCCCGGCGCGGGCGGCCAGACCATGTTCAGTGCCCACCAGATGGGTTCGGCGCGCATGGGGCTGGACCCCCAGACCAGCGTGGCGGACGTCAGCGGCCAGCTGCACGACGTGCCCGGCGTGTGGATCGGGGACACCAGCGCCTTTCCGACGTGCAGCGGCGTGAACCCGATGGTGTCGTGCATGGCCCTGGCCCACCGCACCGCCAGCCGCCTGCTGGCGGTCATGGACGGGCCGCCGCTCGCCGCGTCCCCGGCGGCAATGGGCACGCCCGCGCCCGCCCCGGCGCCGCTCCAGCTGCATCGGGTCGATCAGGCGGTGCAGCCCGCCTCCGGCCTGACGCCCGAAGCGGTCAGCTCCGCCTCCTCCTCGCCCGCCGCCAGCGACCTGCCCGGCGTCACGCCGCTGTGACCCCTCGCCCCGTCCACCTCCAGGGAGACTCCAGATGACTGCCCATCCCCAGGCCAACGCCGACCCCGCTGCCCCGCCCCTCGCCCCGCCCGCCTTCCACCGGCGCGACCGCTTCCTGATTGGGGGCGAGTGGGTGGCCCCGCTGGGGACAGGCACCCTGGAGGTCGTGAACGCCGCCACCGAGGAGGTGATGGGCCAGGTCCCCGAAGGCACCCGCGAGGACGCCGAACGGGCGGTCCAGGCAGCGCGGGCGGCCTTTGGGGGCTGGTCGCAGACCCCAGTCGAGGCGCGCGCGGCGCTGCTCGACCGCGTGAGCCGGGGCCTGAGCGCCCGCCAGAGCGAGATCGCCACCCTGGTCGCGCAGGAGGTGGGGATGCCGTTCATGCTCAGCAACGTCATCCAGGTGGGCCTGCCCGCGATCACCTTCGCCTCGATGGCCGAGGAACTGCGCCGCTTTCCCTTCGAGGAGCCGCTGGCCAGCTCCGTGCTGCTGCGCGAGCCGGTGGGCGTGGTCGCCGCGATCACCCCCTGGAACTACCCGCTGCACCAGATCGCCGCCAAGGTCGCGCCCGCGCTGGCGGCAGGCTGCACGGTCGTCCTCAAGCCCAGCGAGGTCGCGCCGCTCAACGCCTTTGTGCTGGCCGAGATTTTGCAGGCGGCGGGGCTGCCGCCGGGGGTCTTCAACCTCGTCACCGGCACGGGCGCGGTGGTGGGCGAGGTGCTCGCCTCGCACCCCGAGGTGGACATGGTGTCCTTTACTGGCTCCACGGCGGCCGGGCGGCGGGTCAGCGAGCTGGCGGCGCGCACGGTCAAGCGGGTGGCGACCGAGCTGGGCGGCAAGAGTCCGTACCTGATCCTCGACGACGCGGACCTGACCGGCGACGCCCTGACGCAGGCGGTGGTCAGCGGCGTCAGCGGCTGTTACCTGAATTCCGGCCAGACCTGCTCGGCCCTGACGCGGATGCTGGTGCCGCGTTCCCGGCTGGCCGAGGTCGAGGCGGTGACGCAGGCGGTGGTCTCGCAGGTGCGGGTGGGCGACCCCTTCGATCCGGCCACGACCCTGGGGCCGCTGGTGTCGGACGTGCAGCGCGAGCGCGTGCGGGCCTACATCCGCCAGGGCGTCTCGGAAGGCGCGCGGCTGATCGCGGGCGGGCCGGACGCGCCGACCGGGCTGGAGCGCGGCTACTACGTGCAGCCCACGGTCTTTTCCGACGTGACGCCCGAGATGGCGGTCGGCCAGGAGGAGATTTTCGGCCCGGTCCTGGTCATCCAGCCCTACGAGAACGAGGAGGACGCCATCCGCATCGCCAACTCGACCGCCTACGGCCTGTCGGGCGGCGTGTGGTCGACTGACCGCGAGCGGGCCGTGCGGGTGGCGCGGCGGCTGCGCACCGGGCAGGTGTCCATCAACGGGGGCGCCTTCAACCCGGTGGCGCCCTTCGGCGGCTACAAGCAGTCGGGCAATGGCCGCGAGTTCGGGCGCCTGGGCCTGGAGGAGTTCCTGGAGGTCAAGGCCCTGCAATTCTGAAGCCGGGGGCGGGGAGGGGGGCGTCCCCACCCGCCCCCCGCGTCAGCGGGCCTCGCCTCCTCCCGTTCAGGTGCCCCCCCCGTTCAGGTGTGCGCGAGCTGGGCCGCGCGCCAGTAGTCCAGGCAGGCGTCGATCTGCTTGAGAAAGTCGCCGAACCCCGGGGCCTTGACCAGGTACGAACTCGCGTGCAGCGTGTAGGCCCGCGACACGTCGCCCCGGTCTCCCGACGTGGAGAGCATCACCACCGGAATCAGGGTCAGCTCGGGGTCGGCCTTGAGCTGTTCGAGCACCTCGAAGCCGCTCATGCCCGGCATGTTGATGTCCAGCAAGATCACGTCCGGACGTTCCGGCGCCGAGCGCAGCCAGTCCAGCGCGACCGCACCCCGGTCAAAACACCGCAGGGTGCAGTCCGGGCACAGCTGCTCGAAGGCTTCCCGGGCCAGCCACTGGTCGGTGACGCTGTCATCGATCAGCACGAAATGATGGGGGACAGGCACACCTCAAGGTAAAGTCTGCATTAAGTTTTCAGGTGCTGGCGGCTCACAGTTATGGCCGGGGGGCACCGGGCCGCGCCCTCAATCGGCCTCTTCTGCGGCGGCCAGCGCTTCCAGCCGCACGTCGGCGTCGAGCTTGGCGTAGATCGCGCTGGTGGTCACCGAGGCGTGCCCCAGCACGTCGGACACCACGTGCAGGTCGCGGGTCGCCCGGTAGAGCCGGGTTCCGGCGGTCCGGCGCAGGGTGTGCGCCCCCCACATGTCCGGCGGCAGGCCCAGGTTCCGGAAGTAGCCGTTGACGATGGTGCGCAGCCCCGCCGTGGTGAGCTGCTGTCCCCGGTGGCCGCGGTGAAAGGAGACGATCAACGCGCCCTGGTCCTGCGGCAGGTCGCCCGCCAGCACCAGGGCCTGCCGCAGCTGAAGCCAGGCCGCCAGCACCTGCGCCGCCGCCGGGGGCAGGGGCACGCGCCTGGCTTTGCCGCCTTTGCCGCGCGTGACGTGGACCTCACGCAGGCCCAGCCCCACGTCCGCGACCCGCAGGTCCACGATCTCCTGCGCCCGCAGCCCGAGGGTGGCCCCCAGCACCAGGATCGCCCGGTCGCGGGCGGTCACCGCCGGATCGGGTGCGGCCTCCGGCGCGGCCAGCAGCGCCCGGTACTGTGCGGGCGGCAGCGCGCGCTTGCGGGCATGGGCGGGCGTGGGGTCGCGCGGGGCCGGCACCGCCAGCGTGGGATTTTCCCGCACCGCCCCTGCCCAGTGCAGCGCCCGGTACAGCGCCCGCACCCCGTAGAGGTAGGTCGCCACACTGCCCAGGGTCAGTCCCGCAGCCTGGCCGCCCTGGCGCAGCCGCTCGCGGGTGTGGATCACGTAGGCTTCCAGCTCGTCGGGGGTCAGGTGCTGCACGCTCAGGCGCGGCGCCCCGGGCGGTCCCGCGTAGGCCAGGAAGTCGCGCACCGCCACCCCGTAGGTCCGGAGCGTCTGAGGACTCACCCCGCCCGCCCGGCGCGACTTGACCCGCAGGTGATGGCCCAGCAGGTCGAGCAGCCCTTCAGCGTCCTGGGTCTGCGCGGCCCGCAAGGCCTCGCGGCGGCGGTTGTCGGGGTTGGCCCACCTGGAAGCGAGGACGAGGGTCACCCTCTGACTATACTTACGCTTAGGGCTATAAACACAAGTATCCCCCGTCTTCCAGCGGAAGTGGCTGGAGCCGGGTGTTCCAGCAGGTGTCCTGAGCTGTGGCGAGAGCTGGAGACCGACCTTGAGGCCGAGCTGTGTTGGGTGGGGGGTGCCGGAGAGTGTCAGGTCGAAGACGGGGGCTTGCCCTGGTTTGCAACGCACAATATTGATCCGTATCTAACGTGCTGCGTTCCGGGGCGAGTTACTGTCAGGCCCGGTTGGTCAGGCTCTGCATCATGAGGATGTCAGTGCCAGAGCCGCCAGCGCGGCCTGAAGGCAGAGGGCTGCCAGGTGCTGTCTCCTGCGGCCTGTGACTGCGCCGTGGTAACAGGCCTGTAACCCCCGGAGCGCACCCTTGACCCATGATCAGGACTCAGAACAGGCGGCAGCGGCGCTTCCCCTCTGGGGGCCTGGCCGCATGGCTGACCCAGGAGCAGCGTCTCGTGCGGGCAGGGCGGCGGCAGGTGGTCGGCGTGGGGGTGGTGGGCGTGCAGGAGGCGCCGCCGATGGTGACCGTCGCGCAGGCGCTGGCGCCCATCGGGGTGGGGATGCAGAGCCTCTCTCCCGCCGGGCTGGCCGCCCAGGCCCTCGCTCCGACCGCGATGGGTGCGCAGACTCTGCCGCCCGGGACCCTGGCGGCCCAGGCGCTCGCCCCCACGGCGGTGGGGGTGCAGGTGACCCTTCCCGGGGCAGTCTCCATGCAGGCGGTGTCGATATTCGCGGTCGGCGTGCAGGTCGTGGCGCCGGGCGGGGTGGCTGTGCAACACGTCGGCCCAGGCGGCATCGCGGTGCAGTTCATCGCTCCCGGCGCCCGGGCGCGGCAGGTGATGGCCCCCGGCGGGTTCTGTCTGCGTGTCCCTTTTCTGGGCCGTCTCCCTTCTGCTGAAGCGTAGACCACGGCGCGTTCAGGGAGTTTGCATCTCTCTCCGGGGGCGGTGTGACCTGCTGAACGTGGAGGCGCTTCACTCCAGAGCACTGTGTCTTCAGGGAGATTAGATTAGCTCGAATACCTGCCTGCAAGCTCAGACAGTATCTTCTCGATCCATCTGTTCGTATGCGCTTCCTGCGTGCTTACGCTCCAGCCTGAGTATTTCTCCTTCATTGTCCTGAAGGGCATTTCCAATGCAGATGGCCCATGTTATCCGCTTGAGCGGCCGCCAAAGCGCGACAGGAGAGCAGGGGGTCCGAGAAGGGCGCGACTGGACTGGAATAGACGGGGAACCTGGTGATGGTACTTAATCTAATCTCCCTGAAGATTTTGAGGCTTACACTGCCGGTATGGTTCACCCTGCCGATGACCGGGCCGCCCGGCTCACCCGCGCCATGGTGCATGCCGACCTCGACGCCCTGCTCGGCCTCACGGCTCACCTCTGGTCCCGTCCCAGCAAGAACGTCTATACCTTGCTCCTCCCCATCTTCCAGGCCGCCCAGGAAGGGGGCCTCAGCCTGCTGCGCCCCCCCCAGGATTTCCACGCCTGGCTGCTCACCGCCGCCCGCCGCCCCGGGGTCACCGGCGTGCCCGTTCGCCCGAACACTGTCCGCACCCGGCTGAACCTGCTCTCGCGCCTGTACGACCACCTTATCGACGAGGGGCTGATCAGCAGCGGCCACCCCATGCGCGGCCTTCAGCGCCCCCCCGCCGAACCCAGCACCCGCCCCCTGCCTGTCCCCGAGGACATCAGCAAGCTTCTCGCCCTCACCGACACCGCCGAGCACCTTCCCTTGCACGTGGCGCTGACCCTGATCTACCGCCACGCCTTTCAGGTCACCGAGCTGCTCAGCCTGACCTGGGGGGCGTACGAACCCCGCGACGGCACCCTGCTGCGCCGCCGGAACATCACCCGCCTGAGCCGGGAAGCCCACCACGCCCTGGACCGCCTGTATGCCCGCGCGGGCGCCGCCTACGCCCAGGAACACGAGCGCCTCTTTCCCTACACCGACCACGACACCCTGCGCAAAGGCATCTTCCAGGTGAGCTGGGGCCAGGCCCCCTTCATCTCCCCCACCGACCTGCGCAAGGCCTCCCTGCGCGACTTCCCGCACACGCTGGAATCCGCAGGCTTCGCCCCCGGCAGCCAGCAACAGTTTCAGCGCGCCGTCACCCTGGCCGAGCAGGCCCTCACTCGCGCCGCGCCAGGGCAGGAGGAGTGAACGGTTCACGGCGTGTAGGACGGGACATAAGAACCCCTTGCCGGGGGGCACAGCAATCCTCTCACGTCCGAATCGGGCACCGTCACGGCTTGCGCCGGGCAGCAGGGCAGGCGGCAGCCTACACGACCGGCCCTGGCGGCCTTGCTCCCGAAGCTCCAGACCCCTTCCAGCGAGGCGGAACGGACGCCGCTCCTGGAGGGGCTTGGGCGGCTGCCGCAGGAACGGAGGAGACGGTCACGCGGCGCTGAGGAGGGCGTGCTGCCCCGGGTGCTGAAGCCGCCCACCCATAGGACCAAACCGTGACCCTGACGGCGAAGGGGGGGGGCCGCGCGGTTCAGGCGCTGGGTGCCCAGCACGTGGGTGCCGTAGACCTGCGCGAGTTGCTCGGGCGTGAACGCCTCGGCGGGGCCGCTTCCCATGTGCCCGGCGTTGTGGATGAGCACGTCGAGCCTGCCTGCGTCCCGCACGATCTGGGCGAGGGCGGCGTCCACCGAATCCCGGGAGGACAGAGGACACGTCCAGTTCGGCGGTGCGCAGGTCCACTCCGGACTCGCGGGCGTAGGTCTGGGCGTCGCGGACAGCGCCTGCATTGCGCCCCTGGGTATCGCGCCCTGGGTACCGCGGATGCCCACGTAGACGACGTGGCCCGCCTTCGCCCCGCTGCCAGCGCACGCGCCGTGAACGCCCCGAAGCCGCTGCTCGCCCCGCTGAGGCTCGCCCCGCTGAGGACGATGCTCTCGGGCAGCTCAGATCGCCCCCCCGTTGACCCGAATGACCTGACCGTTGATCCAGCGCCCCGGCCCGGCCAGGAACGACACCACCTCGGCGATGTCCCCCGGGGTGCCCAGGCGCTCCAGCGGGTTCATCTTCGCCAGCCGCTCGACGGTGGCCTCATCCTTTCCGTCCAGGAACAGGTCGGTGGCGACAGGGCCGGGGGCCACCGCGTTCACGGTGATGTCGCGGCCCCGCAGCTCCTTGGAGAGGATGCGGGTCAGGGCGTCCACCGCCCCCTTGCTGGCGGCGTAGGGCGCGTAGGTGGGCAGCGCCAGTTCGACGACCGAGCTGGAGAGATTGATGACCGCGCCGCCCGCGCGCACCCGGCGGGCCGCCTGCCGGTTCACCAGGAAGGTGCCCCGGACGTTGACCCGGTGCAGCCGGTCGAAGTCGTCCACCTGAAACTCGGCCAGCGGTTTCAGGCGCATGATGCCCGCCGCGTGCACCACGACATCGACGCCGCCGTAGGTCTGCTCGGCGGTGGTGAAGAGGGCCTCGGCGGCCCCCTCGTCGGACACCTCGGCCCGGACGGCGGTGACGGTTCCACCGGCGGCTTGAAGGGCGGCCACGGTCTCCTGCGCTTCCCGGTCGTTGCTGGCGTAGGCGATGATGACCGCCAGGCCGTCGGCGGCGAGGCGCTCGGCGCTCTGGCGCCCGATGCCGCGCGAGCCGCCGGTGACGATGGCGACGCGGCGGGGCGCAGTGGGAGTGGTCATGGAACGTTCCTCCAAAAATGAGAGTGACGGAACCCGGCCCAGTGCCAGGGCCAACGGGTCAGGTGACGAACCCGCAGGAACGCGAGAAAGGGCAGTCTCCCCTGTTCCTGCCCAGCTACTTTCCTGCGAAACCTGCCTCCTCCAATAGGGCGTTGCTGGAGAAAACTTGCCTGATTCTGCAAATCGGGGCGCGGCAAGGTGGGGTAATGCGCGGTGAGAGCCTGTCAGGGCAGGCAGAATGGCGGGCGTGTCCGCTTCTCCTGCCCCCCGGACCCAGCCTGCTCCGCCACCGACCCTGACCGGGGTGCTGACCCGTCACGCGACCGGGCCGGGCCTGCAAGCCACCCCCGTGCCCGGGCTGCACCTGTACCGGGCGGGGGGGGCGTCGGAGCCGGTGCACACGGTCTATACGCCCTCGGTGTGTCTGGTCGCGCAGGGCCGCAAGCTCGTGCAGCAGGGGGAAACGTCGCTGACGTACGGCCCCGAGGACCTGCTCCTCGTCTCGGTCAGCCTTCCGCTCACCGCCCGAATTCTCGAGGCGTCGCCCGAAAAGCCCTACCTCGCGCTGCACGTGGACCTCGACCCGGCCCTGATCGCGGCCCTGGCGGTGGAGTTTCCAGAGGCGGCGCCGGGTGGGGGGAGCCAGTCCGGCCTGGTGGTGACCGCCCTCGAACCGCTGGTTCAAGACGCCGTGCTGCGGCTCGTTCGCCTGCTGGACAGGCCGGAGCACATTCCCGCGCTGGCCCCCCTGATCCTGCGTGAACTCTGTTACCTGCTGCTGGTCGGCCCCGAGGGGGGGCGGCTGCGGGCGATGGTGCAGGCGGCCGGGCAGACGGGCCGGATCGCCAGGGCCGTTGAGCGCCTGGTGCGGGAGTATGACCGGCCCCTGCGGGTCGAACAGCTGGCGCGGGACGTGCACATGAGCGTGTCGGGCTTTCACCATCACTTCAAGGCGGTGACGGCCCTGAGTCCCCTCCAGTTTCAGAAGCGGGTGCGGCTTCAGGAGGCGCGCCGGTTGCTGCTGGGCCGGGCGGTGGACGTGACCCGCGCGGGCGCCCGGGTCGGGTACGACAGTCCGTCGCAGTTCAGCCGGGAGTATCGCCGCCTCTTCGGAGCGTCGCCCCGGGAGGATGTCGCGCGCTGGCAGGCGAACGATCTCCCCAGGACGCCGCAAACCCGGTGACACCGGGCCTCCTCTCCGTGCTGACGCCAGCTGCCCCCGGCCCAGCCGTGCGGTCGGGAGACGAAGCCCCGGTCACCCCAGAAACCCCAGTCACCCCAACGGACAGCCCCCTTTGACAGAGCGGGCGTCGCCCGTCATACTTACCATTGATAGAATTTCTACAGGAGGCAGAATGACGGCGCAGGCCAGGAGGGCGAGGCAGAAACAGGCGACGCGGGAGGGCATCTTGCGGGCGGCCCTGACCATCGGCGAGCAGGAGGGCTGGCCGGCGGTCACCATCCGCCGCATTGCCGACGCGGTGGAGTACACCTCGCCCATCATCTACCAGTACTTCGCCAGCAAGGAGGCCGCCCTGCAAGCGGTCATGGCGCAGGGCTACGAACGGCTGCGCCTCGCCTTGCAGGCCGCCGGGGCCGAACCCGACCCCGAGCGGCGGCTGCGCGAACTGTGCCGGGCGTACCTGCGTTTCGCGCAGGACCACCCTGCCCTCTATGAACTGATGACCGGCCTCGGGGGGGTCCGGCTGGACGGCCGTGCCCGCCATCAGGCCGCCTCGGGGGTGGTCCGCCTGACCCTGGAGACCATCGAGGCGTGGGCGCGGCACCGGGGGGTCTCGCTGCCCGACTCCCTGGCCGCCAGCGAGACCGCCTGGGGCGTCTTGCACGGGATGGCGACGCTCGGTCTGCTGGAGGACATCGGCTTCGAGCGCGCCCGGGTCCTGGCCGAGAACGCTGTCTCCGCGCTGCTGCGAAGCTGGGAGGCTCCCATGGCCTGATTTTTTTGCCCTCCTTATCTATCATCGGTAGAAGAATTACCGTTGAAAACGTCCACACGACCCCTCGCCGTTCCCCTGAGGAGACCCCATGACCCCCACTGACCTGCATGTCGTCCTCGGCGCTGGCCCTGCCGGCACCACCCTGAGCACCGAACTCGCCCGCCGGGGCCACCGGGTCCGCCTGGTGGACCGCCGCGACGACCCCCCGGTGCCCGCCGGGGTCGAGCACGTCCGCGCGGACCTGAGCGACGCGGACGCCGCCACCTCGGCCACCCGGGGCGCCTCGGTGATCTACCACTGCGTGAACGTCGCCTACCACCTGCAACCCCGCCTCCTGCCCGGCCTCGGTGAGGCCATTCTGACGGCCGCCGAACGTCAGGGGGCGCGGCTGGTCGTGCTGGACACCCTGTACCCCTACGGGGAGGCGAACGGCGAGTCCCTCACCGAGGACACGCCCTGGGCAGCCACGACCGTCAAGGGCAGGCTGCGGGCCGACCTCGACCGGCGCTACCTGCGGGCGCACGAGGAGGGCCGGGTGCGGGTGGTCGCCGGTCGCTCGGCAGACTTCTACGGTCCCGGCGTGCTGAACTCGACCCTGGGGGGAGCGGTGTTTCCGGCCGCCCTGACCGGCGGTGAAGTCCTCACGCTGCTCGACACGAGTCTGCCGCACAGCTACACCTACATCCGCGACGTGGCGCGGGGGCTGGCGACCCTGGGCGAGCGCCCCGAGGGCGACGGGCGCATCTGGCACCTGCCGACCGTCCCGGCCCGCTCCACCGACGAGGTGCTCGAACTGGTCGCCCGCGCCGTGGGCCGCCCCCTCCGGGTTCACAACCTGCGGCGCGCCGAGGCCTATGGCCCCTTCGACCAGACCTTTATGGACAGCTACGCGGAGATGCTCTACCAGCACCGGATTCCGCAGAACATGGTCTCCACCGCCTTTGAGCACCAGTTCGGCGTCTTTCCAACCCCGCTGGAAGAGGGCATTGCGCAAACCTTGGCGTGGTACCGGGAAGTGCTGGCCGGGCAGTGGGCGGCGCCCCAGCGCGCGGATCGTTCGGGACCCAACCCCACCGCGTAGGGCTGCGGGAGGGCGAGTTCTTGGCTCGCAGAGGCCATCGGTGCGCCGGATGAAGGGCGCACCGATGGTGTTCTCTCTCCCGCCGACTGGGCAGACACTCAGGGCAACCCCGACGCAGGCCCGGGCAGTCTCCTGGAGGGGCACGGCCCACCGAAGCCGGTCGGCGAGGGCACAGGATACCGGCCGTGGTCAGTCTGCCTCCAGCACCTGACCCCCTGCGGGCATGACCGGGAATGGACGTGCTCAGCGCCGTTCGTAAGACACTCGGCCGTGTCGTATCCCCGAACACCGGGAGAGGGTACGTTCGGCCAGCGGCGGAAAGCGAATGAACTGTTGACGCTGGGCCGTCGTCCAGCAGCGAACTCCGCTCAGGAGGAACTCTGGAAGTAGTGACCCTGGTCCAGATCCTCCAGCAGTCCCGGCTGGGTCGGCTGCCAGCCCAGCAGCTCGCGGGTCAGTGCGCTGGAGGCCGGGGCGTCGGCGGCCAGAAAGCGGGCCAGCCACCCGAAGTGACCGGCGGCCTCCCCGGCCGGGACCGAGACCACCGGGACGCCCAGGTGCCGCCCGATTCCCGAGGCGATGGCGCGGACCGGCACGCCCTCCTCGGCGACCCCGTGCAGGACCGACCCGGCGGGCGCGCCCTCCAGCGCCCGCCGAAAGAGGCGCGCGGCGTCGAGCCGGTGCACCGCCGGCCAGCGGTTTTCCCCGTTCCCGACGACACCGGACACACCCTTCTCGCGGGCGATGGCGACCAGTCGGGCGACGAAGTTGGGGTCCCCCTCGCCGTGCACCGTCGGCGCGAGCCGCACGACGGACGAGCGCACCCCCCGGGAGGCGAGGGCGAGGGCGGCCTCGGCGGAGGCGACGCGCGGGGAGGTCGCCGGGTCGGGCCGGTCCTGTTCGGTCGTCACCCGCCCCGCCACGGCCCCGGCCAGCCCGGAGGCGATCACCAGGGGCCGGTCCGAGGCCTCCAGCGCGGCACCGAGGATTTCGATGGCGCGCCGGTCGGTCTGTGCGGCAGCCACGGGTTGCGAGAAGTCGTGGTTGTAGGCGAGGTGGATCACACCATCCGCCTCAGTGGCGCCCGCCCGCAGGCTGTCCAGGTCATCAAGATCACCACGGTGCACCGTGACCCCGGCGGCAGCCAGGGCTTGCGCTGAAGCCTCCGAGCGCGCGAGGCCCACCACCCCGTGCCCGGCGGCGAGAAGCTCGGAAACCACGGCAGAGCCGACAAAGCCGGACGCGCCGGTCACGAAGATACGCATGGTCAGACCTCCTGTGCCCGGGATTGTGCCCGGGATGGGGCGGCCTGCGGGCCGCGAAGCAACCACCCCCGGCGGGGCATCACCACGAACGTCATGCTGGGCACCAGCACCGCCGCCGACAGCAGCGTCTGGAGGGAGAGCTTGTCTCTCGGAGGATTCATGGCGGACTCCTTGGGGTGAAAGTGGAGAGCACGACCTGGGACGAGGACGCACGTTCCCGGGCGTCCGACGGCTCGGCGCTCCTTCCCGTCCAGGCTGTCCTGATGACAGCGGCTGACATAAGGAGTCTACCCCAAATGTCAGCCGCTGTCATCACGTACACTCGGGCCATGGGTCGGTGGGGACCAGATGCGCGCGGTCGCCTGGAGGCGGCGGCGCTGGAGCTGTACACCGAGCGCGGCTACGAGCAGACCACGGTGGCCGAGATCGCCGGGCGGGCGGGGCTGACCGAGCGGACATTTTTCCGGCACTTCGCCGACAAGCGCGAGGTGCTGTTCGGGGGGTCGACCCGTCTTCAGGACCTCGTTGTCGGCGCGGTCGAACGTGCACCGGACACCCCGGCGCCCCTCGAGGCCGTCGTCAGGGGGCTGGAGGAGGCGGGCGCCTTTTTCCAGCAGAACGTCGGGCGGTTGAGGCGGCGCCAGGCAGTGATCGACGCGAACGCGGAGCTTCAGGCGCGCGAGCTGAGCAAGTTCGCGGCGCTCGCCTCGGCGCTTCGGGGCGCCCTGCTCCGGCGGGGGGTTGCCGATCCGGCAGCGGGCCTGACCGCCGAGGCCGGGATCGTGGTCTTCAAAACGGCGTTCGAGCGCTGGCTGGGTGAGACCGGCCAGCGGGACTGGTCGTCACTCCTTCGTGAGTCGCTCGACGACCTCAAAGCCGTCGTGGCCGGTGACGAGGCTCAAGCGGACCCGCCGTAGCCCAGGGGGTTGAGGGAGGCTGGCTCTGGAGCAGCGTCCTCCAACCCCCCTCAAAGTGTGCGGGGTCAGGTGGCCGTCAGGGCTTCCGCCCCTCATGACGAGGCTGTTGTCCTGATCGTGCCCACTGCCCTGTCCGGGCCGGTCATCTCGGTCCCTTCACGTTCCGGCGTCTCCAAACAGGCCCGGTGCCAGGGTCGCCGTCCTAATAACCAACGGCTGGAAGGTGGCGCCGCCGAAAGGGGTCCTGGGCGGCTGCCCGCTTGGACACGTTCAAGCGCGTGAAGTCAAGCCACTTGCACAGGTCCTCAAGGCTCCAGTCGCCTCATGGCGATGATGTTGTCCTTGATCGTGCCCGGCTGACCGTCCGGGCTGGTCGTTTCGGTCACGGCACGTTCCGGAGTTCCCAGAAAGATGAGGTCCCACCCCTTGGGGTCGAGGCCGATGGCGTCGAGGGCTTCCTGCGCGGTGGGGTACTCGACCTTCGGCTCCCGTACCCAGGAGGGCGCCGAGGCGTGCTCGATCACCAGCAGCAGACCGCCGGGCCGCACCGCGTCCGCCGCCCGCCGCAGCACCGCGTCCCGAGGAAAGGCCACGGGCGATTGCAGGTAGAGCGCGTACACCAGGTCGAATTGCCCCGCCGGAAAGCTCCTCTCCAGGTCGTGCTGCTCGAAGTGGGTGCGGGCGCTCACCCCCGCGTCGGCGGCGTGGCGGGCGGCGCGTTCCAGGGCGGTCGCCGAGATGTCCACGCCGGTGACCTGCCAGCCCTGCCCGGCCAGCCAGACGGCGCTGTTGCCCTCGCTGCACCCCAGGTCCAGGGCGGTGCCCGGCGTGAGCGGCTCCACCCACCGCGCCAGGATGGCGTTGGGGCGCCCGGTCCAGGGGCGAGGGTGGTCCTGGTACCGCTGCTCCCAGTACGCCTGGGCGGTGGTCGGGGCGGAGCAGCGGTCGCCTGTTCGCTCGTTCATCTTGGGTCCTCCAGAGGGTCAAGCGGGAGAAGGGGACGCCACGACAGGGCGACGAACGCCGCCCGAGCCGGGTCCCGAGGGGAGATTTCGCGTCGTGGTCCGAGGTCAGTCCAGGGCGACCTGCTCCAGTGCCGAGAGCGGCCCGAAGATCAGCGACTGGTGCAGCGAGGCTCCGGCAACCACCCCGTCGGCGGCCGCCATGGAGGCGTTGCCGGTGCCCGGCGTGAGATCGCCCGCCGCATAGACGCCCGGCACGCTGGTCTGTTTGCCCGCGTCCGTCTGAAGCAGCGGTCCCTGCGGCCCGTCCACGAAGGCGCACCCCAGTTGCTCGGCCAGATCGCTCGCCGGACGGATGCGGGACGCCAGAAACAGGGCGCTCAAGGGGACGAGGCGACCATCCGTCAGGCGCACGCCCTCCAGCGCGGGGGCGGTGCCCTCCAGGCCCAGGATGGGCGCGGGTTCGACCGCAATGCCACGTTCGGCGAACTTCGCCCGCGTCACGGCGTCCGGTTGCGGCTGCCCATTCAGGAAAAAGGTCACGGGACCCCAGTCCGAGATCAGGAGCGCCTGGTGGGTGGACTGGGGCATGACGCTCAGCACGCCCAGCCTTCGGCCCCGGACCTCGTAGCCGTGGCAGTACGGGCAGTGCAGCACGGTCTGCCCCCAGCGTTCGGCCACGCCGGGCAGGTCCGGGAGCAGGTCCACGACTCCGTAAGCCAGCAGCAGCTTCCGCGCGTGCAGAGTCTCACCGGACGCGAGGCTGACGGCAAAGCCCTCCGCCTCCTGCCGTGCTCCTGTTGCCAGAGCGTCCTCGAATGTCACGTTCGGGTAGGCGGCGAGATCGGCGCGGGCCTGGGCGATCATCTGGTGGGGGGCCTGCCCGTCCTGACCGAAAAAGCCGTGCGAGTGGGCGGCGAAGCGGTTGCGGGGTCTCCCGCCGTCCACGATGCAGACGGGGCGGCCACTGCGGGCGATCTGCATCGCGCCGGACAGCCCGGCGTAGCTGCCGCCGATGATCAAGGCGTCATAGCCCATGGGGGTTCTCCTGGGGAGCGCAGAGAGAGCGTTGACGGCGGGACTCGAAGTCGCTCGCCAGGGCCGCCAGCGTCAGGGTCTGAAGCCGCGCGGCGATCAAGGCCCCCGCCTGCTGCAAGGTGTCGTCCAGGGCCGCGTTGACGGCCTGTTCGATCAGGCAGGTCGGGTTCTGGGAGCGGTTGCCGATGGCAAAGAGCGTGGGGGACCCGAGCGCCCGGTACACGTCGAAGAGGGTCGTCGGGTCAGGGTCGCAGGCGAGGCGCCAGCCCCCCCCATGCCCCTTTTCGGAGGTCACGAGACCCGCGTCGCGCAGTCCGGCCATCGTGCGCCGCACGACGACTGGATTGCTGTTGAGGGCGGTGGCCAGCCGCTCGGAGGGGATGGCCCTTTGGGACTCCATCAGGTGCAGCAGCAGGTGGAGCACGCTCGAGAGGCGGCTGTCCAAACTCATGACACATGCACTGTTACATAAGGGTTCGGCACTGTCAAGACTACGCCCGCCGTCTCCGCGGCTCGCAGGCTGAACGGCTCAGGAGGTGAGGGTGCCGAGATGGTGGATCAGAACTTCGACGAGTCACCAGCCCGCCCTATCGGACGACGTGGGTTTTCCGTCCACCTCCGTTTGCGTGACGGCCGGGAAAGAAGAGACAGGCTTCCCCGGTGCCATGGAGCAAAGTGAGGGGGCACACCTGTTCAGGAACGAACGGTGTGCCCCCCGCTGGTCACGGCCCTGCCGACAGCCTCACCGCAGGTTGTTGGCCCGCGCCCAATTCAGGATCGCCGTATTGGCCGCGCTCGCCTTCTCGAAGATGGCGGCGTGGGCGGCGCCGGGGAGAATCACCAGCTTGCTCCCCGCGATGTTCTGCTGCATCTTCTGGCTGAACTCGACCGGGTAGACGGTGTCCTCCAGCCCCTCGATGATCAGCGTCGGCACCGTGATGGTCTTCAGGGTCGGGATGGAGTCGGGCCGGGTCGCCAGCACGTTCGCCCCGGCCACGTCGGCCGCCACGCTGGCCTGCTTGACGATGTCGGTCAGGAACGTCACGTCGGCCCTGCGGGTCACGCGGGTCTGTCCGGTCAGCATGTCCTTGAGGAGTTCGGGCGCCAGGGACTGCGGGCCGAACTGGGCCGCCTTCTGCGCCATGCCCTTCCAGAGGTTTTGCTCCACGAGGCTCGCCGGGTTGGCGATGGTGTCGATCAGGATCAGCCCCAGGAAGCGCTCGGGCGCGCGGCGGTACATCTCGAAGGCGATGGGACCACCCATGCTCATGCCGCCGATGATGGCCCTGGGAACGTTCAGCTGGTCCATCACCGCGAGGGCGTCCTGCGCGTAGGTCGCCAGGCTGCCGGGATCGCTGGCGGGCGCGGTGCTGCGGCCGTAGCCCCGGTGGTCGATGGTGATCACGCGGTACCCGGCGGCGGCGAGGGCGTCACGGTTGCGGGAAAACAGTTCACCGCTGAGGGGGTAGCCGTGCAGCAGGAGCATGGGGGTGCCGCTGCCCTGCGAGACGTAATGGATGCGGGCGCCGTTGACGTCAAGGTCCCCCATCTGCTGGGGAGCGGTGCTGCCCCCGGCCAGGGCGGTGCCGAGCAAGGTGGCGCTGAGGGCGGCGAGGAAAAGGGGACGGCGGGGACGGTGCGACATGGGAAACCTGCTTTCGGGAAAGGTGCGCGACCGCACCACCGGACCGCCGGACGCGACCAGGAAGCGGACTCGGTCAGTTTTCTGACTGAGCGTAGGGGGGAGTGACCGCTTCAGCGTGCGGGGCTGCTTCATGGCATCTTGACCTCAGGGGGGAAGGGATGCCGAGCAAACGGGAACAGATCGTCGCGGTGGCGCTGCGGCTCTACCGCGAAGGCGGGGTGGCAGGGACAACCCTCAAGGACGTCGCTGCGGCCGCTGGCTTGCCCGTGGGGAACCTGTACTACTACTTCCGAACGCGGGACGACCTCGTGCGGGCGGCGCTGCAAGCCTGCGAGGGGGAGCTGAGCGACCTGCTCGCCCGGCTGTCACCCCTGCCTCCCCGCGCCTGGTTCGGGGCGTACTTCGACTGGCTGCTGGCGGACCCGGCGGGCGCGGCGCGCTTCGGTTGCCCCTTCGGCACACTGGCCGGGGAACTCCGCGCCCTGGGAGATCCGGCAGCGGCGCAGGCGGCGCAGACGGTGGCGCTCTACCTGGGTGCTGTGCGCGAGCGGACGGTGGCGCTGGGCCGGCCGCTGTCAGACGCCGACGACCTGTTTCTTGCCGTGCAAGGGGCCTACACGGTAGCCCGCGCCTTGAACGACCCCGGGTTCTTCCGGCAGGGCGTAGAGCGGCTGCGGGCGGCAGCGCCCCAGCTGCGCTCCCAGGGCGACCTCGCCCCTTGACCTGCGGCCTGGCCCCTTGACCCGGTTCAGCCTGGAACCAGGGAACGCCTCTTTGAAGCCCAGCGCCAGCCTGCGGTCGAGTTGGCGAGAGAGCTGAAACGGCGCATGCTCGCGCTTCTTCAGGACTGCGCGACCCGGGAGGCGCCCGGCGCCCCGGAATACACCGTCAGCCTGATGCTCGTGCACGGCAGGGTGGAGTGGCCGAAGCGGGGTGAAGCGCTGGAGACGGGACCGTGGAGACGGGACCGGGCGTGCGGTGCGCTTCACCGCCGCTGCACGCGGCTCCTGAAACCCTGGACATGGCAATGCCGAAGAAGGCCCTTGAGCCTGAGCGGTGCAGGGAGCCGGGTGAAGGGTCATCGCGCTGCTCAGTGCGTGCTCAGGTGCCCAGCACGCCCGGCTCATGCAACTTGCCCAGCTTCCCCTGACGCCCCGTCTCTGGCAACTCGAACGAGTACCGCCCTCGACGACCCACCGGAGCCGACTGTTTGCCCTCCCGGTGGCGACGGCGTTGCTTCCCTCCCTCAACAGGGCCGACGTGCCCGCGCCCAGGTGCAGGAGAAGCCCCCCACCGAACTCGCTCAGCTCGCCCCACGTCCCGCCTTGCGCCGCAGCGGTCGCGGGGACCCGGTGGTTCCCCGCACGATCAGGCTGGCCGGGAAGTGGACGTGGGGATCGGGGGGCGCGGTCTGACGCATCAGGCCGATCAGCATCTGCGCGGCCGCCTCGCCCATCCGCTCCAGGGGCTGACGGACGGTGGTCAGGGGCGGGTCGGTCAGGGTGGCCGCGTGAATATCGTCGAAACCGACGACCGAGAGGTCGTGCGGAACGCGCACCCCCAGACGCGCGGCCGCCTTCAGCACACCGATAGCGGAGCGGTCGTTTGCGGCGAAGATGGCGCTGGGGGGCGTGGAGAGGCGCAGCAGTCGCTCGGCGGCCTGCTCTCCTCCCTCCTCGGTAAAGGCCCCGTCTTGCAGGTACGCGGCGGGCACGGCCAGCCCCGCGCCGCGCAGGGCGTCGTGGAAGCCCTGGAGCCGCTGACCCGCGTCGCCGCGCAGGTCGCTGATCAACCCCCGGACGTGGGCGATGCGCCGGTGACCCAGATCGATCAGGTGCTGCGCCGCCAGGCGGCCCCCCGCCTGGTTGTCCGTCTCGACCGTGTAGGGGCCGGGGCCGCCCAGCGTGACGACCGGCACGGCGTTCTGAAAGACCTGGTGCTCCCCGGCGCTGGGAATCACCAGCAGCACCCCGTCGGCCAGCGTGCGGAGCAGCTGCGCCCGCTCACGCCCGATGCGGGCATCGTCCGCCGTCGTGAAGATCGCCAGGTCGAATCCGGCCGCCTCGGCGGCGGCGCTGGCGCTCTGGATGATCTCCGTGACGTAAGGCCAGTTCAACCGGGGAACGATCACCCCGATGATGTTCATGCGCCCGCCCGCCAGCACGCGCGCCGCCGGGTTCACCACGTAACCGGTTTCCTCGATCGCCCGGCGCACCCGCTGCCGCGTTTCCCCGGACATGGCCGCTTTGTTGTTGATCACGTTGGAAACGGTCATCTTCGAGACGCCCGCCACCCGCGCGACGTCCGCCAGCGTGACGGTTGAGATCGGTGGGGCCACAGGTTCTCCTCTTTCCATGCTTTTGCTCAAACCCAGATTTACCGCTAAAGTATAGCGGCCGTTCAGGGCTGTCAAGGCGGACGATCCGGAGGCAGCGAGCGGACCAGTACCTGGCGTCCCTCATGCAGCTCCCAGCGGGCCGCGTGCAGGTCGGCCTTCCAGCCAGGGGCCGCCTCCCCGCGTCCTCCAACCGCCCGGCGCGGTTGACAAATCTTACGACCAGGCTTACTTTATCGGTAAATAAAAGCTGATGGGGAACGGGGGGGGTGATCTCTCAGGCAACCGAACGAGGCTTCACCGGGGCTGTGCGGCGTGAGCCAGCGCAGGACTCTGGTGCAAGGCACCCAGGTCGGGGAGATGGCCCCGCTCCGGCGCCCGGACCGGCCATCGGCGCAGGAAGTTCTTCGGCAGGCTGACGAGGGAGCAACGAGGATGAAAAGAAATGCGGAACAGGCGCGGCCGGACCTCCTCCAGACGGCGGGTGCGTCCCTTTGCGGGGGCGAGGCCCTGCCGGGGAGAGCCAGGCGATCTGCCCTGCTGTCGACCAGTCTGGCCCTGATCCTCAGCGCTTGCGGTGGACCGCAGACGCCCGGACCCACGGCAGAGGGTGGGCCGCTGGCTTCCCAGGCCAGGCCCCCGGCGGGTTCCCGTGACCTGGGAATGAACGTGACCGTCTTCGATCCCAGCATGCCGATCAGCCAGATTCAGGCCGCGCTCGACGCGGCGCACGCGCGGCAGGTGGACAACGAGATGGGCCGCGAGCGGTACGCCTTTCTCTTCAAGCCGGGCACCTACGGCACCGCCACCCAGCCGCTTCAGATCAAGGTCGGCTACTACACCGAAGTTTCCGGGCTGGGCGCGTCCCCCGGTGACGTGATCATCAACGGCAAGGTCGAGGTCTACAACCGCTGCCTGGGGGACGGCGGCACCAGCAACTGCATCGCCCTGAACAACTTCTGGCGCACGGCGTCCAACCTGACCATCGACATCAACGCGCTGGGCCAGGACGGTTGCCGCGCCTCGGCCAACTTCTGGGCGGTGTCGCAGGCAACCTCGCTGCGCCGGGTGGAGGTGCGTGGCGGCAACCTGTCGCTGATGGACTACTGCACCGCCGGGCCGCAGTTCGCCAGCGGAGGCTTTCTGGCCGACAGCAAGCTGCCCTTCGTCATCAACGGCTCGCAGCAGCAGTGGCTGACACGCAACAGCGAGATCGGCGAATGGTCGAACGGCGTGTGGAACCAGGTGTTCGCCGGAGTCGAGGGCGCTCCGGGCGAGGCGGGATTTCCCACGCCGCCCTACACCACGCTGGACACCACGCCGCTCAGCCGTGAGAAGCCGTACCTGTTCGTCGACGCCCGGGGCAGCTATCAGGTGCGTGTGCCTTCTGCCCGGAGGCACACCCGGGGCCTTTCCTGGAACGGCGGCGAGACGCCGGGCCGCACCCTGCCGCTCAGCGAGTTCTTCGTCGCCAGGCCGTCGGACTCCGCGCAGGTCATCAATGCCCAGCTGGCCCGGGGGATGAATCTGCTGCTCACGCCCGGCATCTACGACATCGCCCAGAGCCTCTCGGTCAAGCGCGCGGGGACGGTGGTGCTGGGCCTCGGCCACGCGACGCTGACCGCCGTGGGAGGCCAGGCGGCGCTGGAGGTCGCGGACGTGCCCGGCGTCGTGATCGCGGGCGTGACCATCGACGCGGGGCCGGTGCTGTCGCCGGTGCTGTCGCCGGTGCTGCTGCGGGTGGGCAAGAAGAACGGCAACAACGGCGTCCGCAAGAACGATCCGGCCAACCCGACCACGCTGAGCGACGTGTATTTCCGGGTGGGCGGACCGCACATCGGCAAGGCGGACATCAGCCTGGAGGTCAACAGCGACAACGTGCTGATCGACCACACCTGGGTCTGGCGGGCCGACCACGGCACCGAGGGGTTTTCCGGGGACACCGAGCGCTGGAACACCAATATCGGGCGCAACGGCGCCGTCATCAACGGCGACAACGTGACGGCCACCGGCCTGTTCGTCGAGCACTTCCAGCAGTACAACACCATCTGGAACGGCGAGAACGGCACGGTGATCCTGTACCAGAACGAGCTGCCCTACGATCCACCCACCCAGGCCGACTGGATGAACGGCGGCGTGGAAGGCTGGGCCGGATACAGGGTCGGGGCCGACGTGAAGACCCACCAGCTCTACGGCGGCGGCGTCTACGTCTTTAACCAGAACAACCCGGCGATCCACACCGAGAACGGCTTCGAGGTTCCCCGGACGCCCGGTGTGAGGCTCCACCACATCATGACCGTGAACCTGGGCGCGGGCACCATCGACCACGTGGTCAATGGCGTGGGCGGTCCGGCCGACACCACCAGGACCGGCCTGCCCGTCTACGTCACCGATTACCCCGCGCCCTGACTCGGGAAAAGGGGTGAGCGCAGGTTTGTTGGGGTAGGGGACGCGGTGGGCAGCGGTCGGCGGCGCCGTGTGGTTGCCGTACCGCTGCCCACCGAGCTGGCGTGACCGCGCTGTGGGTCAGGCAGGAGACGGCGGCCTTTGCTCTGCGTCCCCCCACGAGCCGGAAGGGCGTCAGGAACGTGCGGGCGCGGCAGCACCTCCCCGCAGGCTGGCGATCAGCAGGTCGAGGGCGAGGTCGAACGTCGCGTCGTCGCCCTCGGCGGGCACCGGGAGGTCCGGAAGGGTCCGGTAGCGCGCCCGCTGCCGCGCGGCGGCGGCCACCCGCGCGCGGTACGTGTCGCCCTGGAACGTGCCGCCGAGTTCGGCGCGCAGGTAGCCGATCAGGAACGTGAGCAGCAGTTGCCCGGTGGGCAAGACGAGCGCGTCGGGAAGCCCGGAGCGGCGCAGCAGGGTGTAAAAGGCGTCGAGGGCGTCGAGTTCACGCGCCGTGGGGGCGTGCGGTCCCAGGAAGCCGGTGAGGAAGCTGGGGTGACGCCGCGCCAGGCGGCGAAAGCTCTGCGCGAAGCGGCGCAGCTGCTCCTCCCAGGTGCCGCCGCTGTCCTCGGGCAGGTCGAGGTCGTCGAGGATGCTGAGGTAGACGGCATGCAGCAGCTCGTCCTTGGTGGCGTAGTAGTGGTACACCGCCTTGGAACTCACCCCCAGCACGGCGGCGAGTTTGCGGGTGCTCAGGGCGTCGGCGCCGTCCTGGTCGATCATCCGCAGCGCCGCCGTGGTGATGCGGTCAGGGGTCAGCAGGGGCTGGTCGGCGGGAGGTCTGGGCATGGTGGCCCCTTGATTTTACTACGCACCGGGAAGTAGAGTGCCGTGGCTACGCAGTGGGAAGTTCATCTCCCACCCCCGTGGCCCTCTTTCAGCCGGTAACTACTCACTGCGTAAATACCTTCCCCTCTCCTCCACCCCCTTCGGAGTCGCCATGACGCACACCCTCGCGCCCATCCCCGTCCCTCCCCGGCATCCCCAGTACGGCCACCTGCATTACCTCGCGGGGGACGCCCCCGTGCTGAACTTCGCCCAGCTTGCCGGGCAGTTTCCCGAGGGCCTCTTTCAGCTTGATCTCCAGGGCCGGACCTTCATCCAGGCCTACGACCCGGACCTGGTGGCCGAGCTGACCGACGAGCGGCGCTTCCAGAAGCGCATCCACCCCAGCTACACGAACGTCCGCCACCTCGGCGGCGACGGCCTCTTTACTGCCGACAGCGACGAGGCCAACTGGGGCAAGGCGCACCGCATCCTGCTTCCGGCCTTCTCGCAGCGGGCGATGAAGGGGTACTTCGGGCAGATGTTGGAGGTCGCGCAGAACCTCGTGGGCAAGTGGGAGCGCACCGTGGGGCAGGACCTGCGGGTGGCCGACGACATGACGCGGCTGACCCTCGACACCATCTCGTTGTCGGGCTTCGACTACCGCTTCCGCTCCTTCGAGGGAGACGAGCTGCACCCCTTCCTGCAAGCCCTGGCGCGGGCGATGCAGCACACCATGGCCATGAACAGCCGCCCGCCGGTCCTCACCCCCGAGATGGAGGAGGCCGACCGGGCGTACTGGGCCGACATCGCCGCCATGAACGACCTGGTGGACGAGGTGATCCGGGGGCGCCGGGAGCACGGCGGGGGCGGGCAGGATCTCCTTGGGCTGATGCTGAACGCCACCGACCCGGAGACCGGCGAAAGGCTCAGCGACGAGAACATCCGCTACCAGGTCATGACCTTCCTGATCGCCGGGCACGAGACGACGAGCGGGCTGCTGGCCTTCACCCTCTACCTGCTGCTGCGCCACCCGCACGTGCTCGCCCAGGCGTATGCGGAGGTGGACCGCCTGCTGCCCGGGGACGCCGTGCCCACCTACGACACGGTGATGAAGCTCGACGTGATCCCGCGCATCCTCGACGAGGCGCTGCGCTTCTGGAGCACCATCCCCAACTACGCGGTCACCGCCCTGCGCGACGAGGTGATCGGCGGCCGGTACGAGATCAAGGCAGGGCAGCAGGTCGCCCTCCTGATCCCCGCCCTGCACCGCCACCCGGGGGCCTGGAAAAACCCCGACGAGTTCGACATCGACCGCTGGACCCCGGAAAACCGGCGCACCCACCACCCCGCCGCCTACAAGCCCTTCGGCAACGGGATGCGGGCGTGCATCGGGCGCCAGTTCGCCCTGACGGAAGCCAAGCTCGCCCTGCTGCTGATCCTCCAGCGGTTCGCGCTGACCGACCCCTACGACTACCGCCTCAAGGTCAAGCAAAGCCTGACCATCAAGCCCGAGGACTTCGTGATCCGGGTCCGCGAGCGCCGGCCCCACGAGCGCTTCAGCGCGGCGCTGCCCGTGGTCGAGGAAGCCCAGCCGGACCTCGGGAGTGTGAGCGTCGCAGGAACGGGCGTCGCCCTCACCGTCGCCTACGGGTCGAACCTGGGCACGACCGAGGACCTCGCCAGCCGCGTCGCCGACTACGCCACCCGCGCGGGCTTCCAGACCAGACTGACCACCCTCGACGACCTCGTGGACAACGTGCCCCGCGAGGGGTTGCTGTTCGTCACGACGGCCACCTACAACGGGGCGGCGCCGGACAACGCCGCGCGCTTCGACGCCTGGACGCAGGAGGGCGGGCTGGCCGAGGGGAGCCTGGCGGGGGTGCAGTTCGCGCTGCTGGGCGCCGGGAACACCCAGTGGGCGACCTATCAGGCCTTTCCCAAGCGGGTGGAGGAAGCGCTCCTGAAGGCGGGCGCCCAGCCCTTCGTCGCGCGCGGCGAGGCGGACGCCAACGGCGACTTCGACGGCATGGTAAACGCCTGGCTGGGGACCCTGCTGCACCAGGTCTCCGGGGCGTTCGGCACGGCGGCCCAGGAACCGGACGGCCCCCGCTACGAACTCGACCTGCTGACCGAGGCCGACGTGCGCCCGGCCGTGGTGTCCGAGCGGGCGTACGGCCTGAAGGTGGTCGCCAGCGAGGAACTCGTCAGGGACGCGGCCGGGCTGTGGGACTTCGGGCAGGAGCCGCCGCGCCCCTCGACCAAGGCGATCACCTTCGAGCTGCCGGAAGGGGTCACCTACGACACGGGCGACCACATCGCCGTCTTCGCCAAGAACGGGCCGCGACTGGTGGAGTGGGCGGCGGGCCAGCTGCGGCTGAAGCCTTCTCAGGTCGTGCGGCTGCGCCAGAACGGCACCCGCCGGTCCCACCTGCCGCTGAACACGCCCGTCACGGTGGAGGTGCTGCTCTCCGAGTTCGTGGAACTTCAGGACGTGGCGACGCGCGCCCACATCGAGACCCTGCTCGCTCATACCGGGTGCCCCTGGACGACCCGGCAACTCGGGGCCTACCTGGAGGACGCCGCGAGGTACGGGGCGGAGGTTCGCCAACCCAATCTCTCGGTGCTGGGGCTGCTCGACCGCTTCCCCGCCGTGGAACTGCCCCTCGGGGTCTTCCTGGAGCTGTGCCCGCCGATCCGGCCCCGCTTCTACTCCATCTCGTCGTCGCCGCTCGTGGCGCCGCGCACGCCCAGCCTCACGGTGGGGCTGCTGGAAGCGCCCTCGTGGGCGGGGGCCGGGCCGTTCCGGGGCCTCGCCAGCGCGTATCTGAACCGGGTGCAGCCGGGCGACACCGTCTTCGGGTACGTCCGCAAGCCCAACCCGCCCTTCCGGCCCCCGCTGGACCCGCGGACGCCCATGATCCTCGTCGGACCCGGCACCGGCATCGCTCCCCTGCGCGGCTTCGTGGAGGAGCGGGCGGCGCAGCAGGCGGCGGGCCAGACGGTCGGCCCCTGCAAGGTGTTCACAGGCTGCCGTCACCCCGAACACGACTTTTTCTACCAGGAGGACTTCGGGGCGTGGCAGCGGCAGGGCGTCGCGGAAGTCCACACAGCCTACTCCGCCGTGGTGGGCTACCCGTACCGCTTCGTGCAGGACGCCATCGAGGGGGACCGGGAGGGCGTCTGGGCGCTGATCGAGGCGGGCGCGAACCTCTACGTCTGCGGCGACGGGGTGCGGATGGCCCCCGCCGTGCGGCAGACCTTCGCCCGCCTCTACCAGGAGAAGACGGGCGCCCGCGCCGAGGAGGCCGACGCCTGGCTCGCCGCCCTGGTGCAAGAAGGCCGCTACCAGCAGGACGTGTTCGGCGCCAGCAAGTAGCGGTGGGGGAAGGGGGGGGTTGGTGGGGGAAGGGGGGGTTTCTTCTCCCCTCCCCTTTCCGGGAGAACGCGGCCCGGCTCCAGGATGGGGGAGGCCTTCCCCTGAGGGGGCTGGGCACGGCCACCCGCGCGGTCTCCAGGCCGCTCCCGATGCGGCACACTGCCGGAATGACCCGGCTGATCGTGCATGTGGACATGGACGCCTTTTACGCCTCCATCGAGATTCGCGATCAGCCGGAGCTGGCGGACCGGCCGGTCGCCGTGATCGCCACCGCCCGCAGGGGCGCGGTGATGACCGCCAACTATGTGGCCCGGCGCTCTGGCGTGCGCAGCGCCATGCCGGTGCATCTCGCCCTGAACCGCTGCCCTGGCCTGGTCCTGATCCCGCAACGCCTGGAGGCCTACCGCGCGGTCTCGGCCCAGCTTCAGGAGGTGTTCGCCCGCTACGCCGACCTGGTCGAACCGCTGGCCCTCGACGAGGCCTACCTCGACGTCACGCGGGAAGGCCGGACCCTCGCGGACGCGGAGGGGATGGCCCGGGCCATCCAGGCCGACATCCTGACCGAGACGCGCCTGACCTCCTCCGCCGGGGTGTCGGTCAACAAGTTCCTTGCCAAGCTCGCCAGCGGGTTGCACAAGCCCGCTGGGCTGACCGTGATCCGGCCCGGCGAGGTGGACGCGCTGCTGGCCGACCTGCCGATCGAGGACTTTTACGGGGTCGGCCCCGTGACAGCGGGCAAGCTGCGCGCCCGGGGCATCCGGACAGGCGCAGGGTTGCGGGCGCAGTCCCTGGCCGACCTCGGCGCCGTGCTGGGGGCGGGCAAACTGGCCCCGCGCCTCTACGGCCTGGCGCGGGGCGTGGACGAGCGGCCGGTGGAGGCGCAGCGGGAACCCCAGACCATCGGGGTGGAACGGACCTTCGAGCAGAACCTGAGGGCGCGGGAGGCGCTGCTGGGGGAGCTGCCGGGAATCGCGCAGGAGGTGGCCGCCCGGCTTGCCCGGCGGGGATACGTGGGGCGGACGGTGGTGCTCAAGTTGCGGTATGCCGACTGGCGGCCGGTGACGCGCCGCCGGACCTGGACCCAGCCGCTGGGAACCGCCGAGGAGCTGGCCGAGGCCGCAGCGGGACTGCTGACGCCGGACCTGGGCGTGGAACAGGGGGTGCGGCTGCTGGGGGTCAGTGTGGTCAACCTCCGCAGGGCGCAGCGGCCCTGACCGCCGCCTTCCGAGCGGTCTGGGTGCCCGTGGGCGCTGGAGAGACCGCCACCGCTCAGCGCAGGGCTTTTTTGGCACACTCGGCACATGCTGCTCGTCGTCCACGCTGCGCTGACCTGGGGGCTGGTCGGGTTGATCCTCACCGTTCAGCTCGTCCACTACCCGCTGTTCTCCCGTGTCGGGACAGCCGGATACGCCGCCTACCAGCAGGCGCACGTCACGCGCGTCACCTGGCTGGCCGCGCCCCTGATGCTCGCCGAACTCGCCACAGGCGCCGCCCTGGTGGTGGGTCCGCCGCCTTTCGTGCCCGCCGCGTCCGCCGGGCTGGGGCTGGCGCTGATCGCCCTGATCTGGCTCTCGACGGCCCTGGTCCAGTCTCCCGCCCACCACCGTCTGGCCGCAGGGTTTGATGCTGCCTGGCACGCGCGGCTGGTCACGACGAACTGGGGGCGGACCCTGCTGTGGCTGACGCGCGGCGTGCTGGTGGGCTGGTGGCTGCTGCTGGCGGGAGAAGCCCCCCGTTGAGGGGCTGGGTTCCCGCAGCACTCTGGCTCAGACTGTCGCCCCTCCCCCACCGACCACCCTCTCCTCTGACCCCGCGTTCCTGGTGGGCGCGCCGTGTTCTGAAGAGGGGTCCGGCCTGCGGCAGTCACGGCTAGCTGCCCCGGTAGGTGGAGTACGACCAGGGCGTCATCACCAGCGGCACGTGGTAGTGCCCGGACGCGTCCCCCACCGTGAAACGCAGCGTGACAAGGTCGAGAAAGGGAGGCGTGGCTGCGGCCTCGAAGCCCTCGAAGTACGGCGCGACATGGAAGGTCAGCTCGAAGGTGGCGGGCGTCAGGCGGCCACGTTCGATCAGCGGCGCGTCGGTGCGGCCGTCCGCGTTCGTCACCGCCTCGGTCACCTTGCGGCGCTCCTCCCCCTCCACCCGGAAGAGTTCGACCCGGACCCCGGCGGCGGGACGGCCCCTCGCCGTGTCGAGGACGTGGGTCGTCAGGCCCGGCATCGCCTGTCCGGCCGGGCCGCTCACTCGGCGCGCTCCACCCAGCCCTCCATCAGGCCGTAGGGTTCGGGGTCCACGTGGAAGATCTCCAGGTTGTTTTCCAGCCCGAAGCGCTCCAGGTTGTACACCAGATGGTGCTTGTTGGGCATCCGGAACCAGATGCGCGAGATCTCGGGGCAGACCGTCAGCACCGCCTGGCCCATCAGGAACAGGGTGTGTTGCAGGCTCGGCGAATAGTGGTCGGTAAAGGTCTCCTGAATCTGCTTGTAGACGCGCCCCCACACGGCGTCGTAGTCCACCTCGTCCGTGTTGTACTCCCACCGGGCGGTCACGAAGGTCGCCATCAGGCGCTCGTGGGTTTCGGGCAGGGTCGTGAAGCGCTCGTTCAGGAGGTAGTTTTCCCAGCCGCTCTCGGTGGTCTTCAGGACGTACAGTTCCTCGATGCCCGACGTGACCTGGAAGCTCTGGCCGTCCTGGCTCTCCACGCGGCCGGTGCGCCGGGGCATCTGGCGCACGAAGGAATGGTTGTGGCCCTCGCCGCCCACCGGCACGCGCTCCCAGAGGTACTCGGTGAACTCCATGAATCCGCCCGTGACCCTGGGGCCGGTCTTCACGAAGTGGGCGAGGAGTTCTTTGCCAAACTCCTCGGGACTGGCGGCGAAGCCTTCCTTCGCCAGACCGTAGATGGTGTTGCGCACGGTGTCGGTGGCCACCAGGTCGGTGTTGTCGCCCTGGGTGTGCGCCGCGCCAAAGTCCCCGGTCATCGCCACGCGCACCGCGAGTTCACGGATCTCGTGGCGCTCGCTGCCGCGGTTGACCTTCATCAGCTTGACCTCGGCCTTGCCGTAGTTGTTCTCGCCGAGACGGGCGTTGACTTTCGCGGGGGTGGGCTGGGTCTGCGTCATGCTCCTGCTCCTTGGGGGTCCTGGCGCACCAGGTCGAGGACTCTGAGCCGGGCGATCTTGCCGATTTCCCGCAGGGCGGTTTCCCACTCCGCTGACGGGCTGTTCTGGAGGCGGGTGGCGGCACCGCTCATGATGGTGTCCTTGGTGTTCTCGCGCACGCACACGATGTAGGGCATGTCGAACTTGGCGTGGTAGGCCTGGTTGACCCGGTGGAACTCGGCGTACTCGTCGGGAGTCAAGCGGTCCAGCCCTGCGGAGGCCTGCTCGGCGGCGGATTCGGCGGTCACCTCACCCGCGAGGGCCGCTTTCCCGGCCAGGTCGGGGTGGGCGCGGATCAGGGCGAGCTGCTGCTCGGGCGAGTCGGCGAGGACGGCGGCCGTGAAGGCGGCGGCGAGGTCTTCCACCCGGGCGAAGGGGCGCTCCTGCCCCACCCGCTCGGCGTAGCGCGGGCTGTGTTCCAGCACGCCGCCGAAGGTCCGCACGAACTCGGGCAGCGGGAGGGCGTTCACGTCCGCAAGGGTCAGGGGGGTGGGCAGGGCGTTCAATGGATATCTCCGACTTCGGGGGCGTGGGTGGTGGCGTCCGCCGTGTAGGAGAGTTGTTTGCGGCCACTCCCCACGATGTTGAAGAGGATGTTGAGCAAGATCGCGGCGATGGCGGCGGCGGTGATGCCGCTTTCCAGGAACAGGCCCGCCCAGTCCGGCAGCCGCTCGTAGAGGGTGGGCACGGTGGAGGGGATCACGCCCAGCGCGATGCTGACGGCCACGATGGTGAGGTTGCCCGTGTTGGTCATGTTCACCCGGCTGAGGGTCTGGATGCCCGCTGCCGCCACCGTCCCGAACAGCACCAGCCCGGCTCCGCCCAGCACCGGCAGCGGGATGGACGCCACCAGCGCGCCCAGCTTGGGAAAAAAGCCCAGCAGCATCAGGATCACGCCCGCCGTGGCCACCACGAAGCGGCTCTTGATCCCGGTGAAGCGCACCAGCCCGACGTTTTGCGCAAAGGCCGTGAAGGGAAAGACGTTGAACACCCCGCCCAGCGCCGTCGAGAGGCCGTCGGCGCGCAGCCCGGCGGCGACCGCGCTGGCGTCCACCGGCTTTTCCGTGATCTCCCCGATGGCGAGCAGGTCGGCGGTGGTTTCCACCATCACGACCAGCATCACCAGGATCATCGACAGGATCGGGATCAGGGCGAAGGTGGGCAGACCGAAGAAGAAGGGGGGCGTGAAGCCGATGGCGGCGGCACTTCCCACGGTGGCAAAGGACGCCTGGCCGAAGATGGCCGCGACCACGGTGCCGAAGACCAGCCCCAGCAGCACGCCGATCCGGCTCCAGAAGCCCTTCCCGAAGCGGGTGAGCAGCAGGACGAACCCCATGGTCAGCGCGGCCAGACCGAGGTTGGCCGGAGCACCGAAGGTGGGCGCACTGGGCACGCCGCCCCCCGCCCAGCGGATGGCGACCGGCATCAGCGAGACGCCGATGATGGTGATCACCGTTCCAGCGACGACCGGCGGGAAGAACCGCAGCAGCCGGGAGAAGTACGGCGCGAGCAGCACGGTGAACAGACCCGCCACGATCACCGCGCCGTAGATGCCCGGCAGGCCGTAGTCCCGCCCGATCAGGATCATGCTGGCGAGCGCCGCGAAGGTCGTGCCCTGCACGATGGGCAGTTTGGCCCCGAAGCCGGGAAACCCGATGGTCTGAATCAGGGTGGCGACGCCGCACATGAAGAAGCTGGCGTTCACGATCCGCACGACCTGATCGGGCGGCAGGCCGATGGCCGAGGCCAGCACCAGCGGCACCGCGATGATCCCCGCGTACATGCTCAGCACATGCTGGAGGCCAAAGGCGACCATACGCCCGGCGGGCGGCACTTCATCGACGGGGTGGACAGACGGAACGGAGACTGCTCGCGTCATACAAACCTCCCTACAGGTGGACGCGCCTCGGCGACACGTCAGGATGAACGACCGGGCCAGGGCCGCTGGCGGACTGAGGTACTTAGACGCCTATGGATTGAGTCAAGCCATCCTAAGGGGCACCCTCCTCTATGTCAAGGTATGGAACCTTTTTGCGCATAATGAAAATAAGGGGCATGGCTCCACCCACACGAGGCCCGGTGGCCCGGCCTTTCTCGGAAAGTTCCTGGGGCGGCGGGTCTGAAAAGCCCGTGCTAGGCTCAGGCGCCGCACGATGAAGCCTCCCCTCACGCCCGACTTCCTGAACCGCATCCGGGACGACTGGGAACAGGTCCGGCCCGACCTCGACCCGGGGCCGATGCTGGCGGTGGTGCTGCTGGAGCGCCTGAACGCCGCCCTGGGTCGGCAGATCGGGCGCACCTATCTTCCGAGCGGCATCAACGCCGCCGGGTGGGACCTGCTGCTGACGCTGTACCGCTCGGCCCCCCCGGAGGGCCTGACGCCCACCGGACTCAGCGACCTCGCCGCGATCACCGGGCCGTCCGTGACCAACCGCATCCAGCGCCTGGTGGGCAAGAACCTGGTGGAGCGCCGGGGCGGCGAGGACGACCGCCGCTCGGTCCGTATCCGGCTCACCCGGGAGGGCCGCGCCCTGGTGGAACGGCTGCTGCCCCAGCATCTCGCCGCCACGGCCCAGGTGCTGTCCGTCCTCAGCCTGGAAGAGACGCAAATGCTCCGGCACCTCGCCGCCCGGGTGCTCGCGGGCCTGGAAGTGCAGGAGCTGGACCAGGAAGACGGGCAGGCGCCCGGCTGAAGTTCAGCTTCCCCAGGGCCGCCTTGTCCACGCGAGATTCCTCTCTGGGGGGGCGTTCACTCCTCCCGTTTTCTGCCGCACCCTCCCGGCGGCACGCACGACCCTCCCCCGCTTCCACCAGACTGGAACGACTTCCCACGCGGAGGCGGGAAGGTCCTCGCCCCGGCAGGGGTCAAAGCCTCCCTGACGGTTTGGCCGACGTGACCCAGATTCCGGTCAGGAGCACCAGCCCGGTGCAGACGACCAGGAACCAGAGGGGCGCCGTCCAGCCCGAGGTCCGGTCGTGCAGGGCACCGAAGATGAAGGGGCCGCCCGCCGCCAGCAGGTAGCCCACCCCCTGGGCGAGGGCCGAGAGCCTGGGCACCTGCGCCGGGTGGGCGGCGCGCAGGGCGATGAACACGAGCGCCAGCGGAAAGGTGCTGCCGCAGCCCGCGCCCAGCAGCAAAATCCAGGGCAGGGGCGGCGTGCCGGGGAACAGCAGCAACCCCAGCAGCCCCGCCGCGACGAGCAGGGACACGCCCACCACCAGCGCCCGGGGGTTGGGAAGCCGCGCGGCCAGGACCGGCACCAGCACCGTGAACGGGAGCTGCACCAGGTTCCCCAGGGCGAGCAGCCCCCCGGCGGCCGCTGGGGTCAAGCCCTGGTCCTGAAGCACTCTGGGCAGCCAGGTCAGCCAGGTGAAGAACACCAGCGCCTGAAAACCCATAAAGAGCGTGACGGGCCACGCGTGGGGGTTGCGCCAGACGGACGGCCCCCCCGTCGTCACCGGCCCCCGGCGCAGGTGCCGCCCGGACAGCAGCGGCAGCCAGGCCAGCACCCCGAGGACGGCCAGGCCCGCCCAGACCCCCAGCGAGGCGCGCCACGCGCCGCCCAGAGCCGTGCGGAGCGGCACCGCCAGGCCGGAGGCCAGGGTCGCCCCGCCGACCACCGCCAGGGTATACACCCCGGTCATCAGGCCGATCTGCTGGGGAAAATCACGCCGGACCAGACTGGGCAGGAGCACGTTGTTCAGCGCGATGCCCGCCCCCACCAGGCCCGTCCCGAGCAGAATCCACCTCAGGCTCGGCCCGACCCGCAGCAGGGCGCCCACCGCAATCAGCGCGGTGCTCAGCAAGACCACCGTCTCGCTGCTCCAGCGCCGCGTCAGCAGCGGGGCCAGCGGGGCGAGCAGTCCCCAGCACAGCAGGGGAATGGTGGTGAGCAGGCTCACCGTGGCGGCACTCACGTGCAGGTCTGCCTGAATCTGGCCCAGCAGCGGCCCGAACCCCGCGAGGCTCGGGCGCAGATTGACGGCGACCAGCACCACCCCCAGGAGCAGGAGGAACGTCGGCAGTCCCCTGCGGGCCAGGGCGGACGTGTCGGTGTCGGGTCGGTGCTTTTCGGACACAGCTTCCTCCAGCGGCCGACCGTCTGTGACGGGGCGCGTCCTCTCTTGGCTCGACTCACCGGTCCTTCAGCCCGTGGCGGGGAAGGTCAGGGGCCGCGCCCCGCCGGGTGACTCAGCCCCAGCCCAGTCGGGTGGACACCTGGACGGCGGCCTGGTTCATCCGCCCGGCGACCCCCGCGATCTGGTCTTTGGTGAACCGCGAGGTGGGGGCGGACACGCTGAGGGAAGCCACCACCTGCCGGGTGTGGTCACGGACGGGCACGGCGACGCAGCGCACGCCCAGTTCGCGTTCCTCGTCGTCCACGCTGTAGCCCTGCTCACGCACCTGCTCCAGTTCCCCCAGCAGCGCCGCGTAGGTGGAGATGGACCGGGGCGTGTAGGCCGGATAGGGGCCGTCGCCCAGCTTCTGCCGCACGTCGGCTTCGGGCCGCCACGCGAGCAGCACCTTGCCCACCCCGGAGGCATGCAGCGGGGAGCTGTCGCCCAGGCGCGCGAACATCCGCATCAGCTGGCGGCCCTCCACCTGATGCACGTACACCGCCTCGGCGCCGTACAGCACGGCGAGGTTCACCGTCTCGTTGAGGTCCCGGACCAGGGCCTCCATCTCGGGGTGGGCAGACTGAATCAGGTTGCTGCGCTCGGTGAAGGCGAGGCCCACCTGATAGGCCCGCAGCCCCACGCTGTAGACCCCGCTCTGCTCCTCCCACTCGACAAAGCCCTGCTGGCGCAGGGTTTCGAGCAGGCGGTAGGTCGTGCTGGCCGAGAGACCCACATGCCGGGCGAGCACACTCAGCGGCGCGCGGCGCAGGTCCTTGAGGGCCAGCAGCACGCTCAGGCCGCGCTCCAGGGTGCGGACGCTGCCCGTCTCGCCACTGCGGGTGCGGCCGGGTTTTTGTTTGGTGGTCGTGGTCATAGCGCCTCTGCCCGAGGGGAAGTCCCGGCGCCGGAGATGGTCGCAGCAGCGGCCCTCACGCGAGCTGCTCGTAGGCGGGCAAGGTCAGGAAGTCGGCGAGCGGCGAGCGGGTCGCCACGTCCCCGAACAGCCGTCCCGCCTCGGCGAGATCCGGGCCGAGCTTGCCCAGCTCCTCCCCGAAGAGGGTGTCCAGCAGCTCCGGGGTCAGCGTCCGCCCGTCCTCCAGCCGCACCCCGTGGTGCAGCCACTGCCACAGTTGCGCGCGGGAAATCTCGGCGGTGGCGGCGTCCTCCATCAGGTTGTGGATGGGCACCGCGCCCCGGCCCTGGAGCCACGCGGCGAGGTACTGGATGCCCACGCTGATGTTCGTCCGCACGCCGCCCTCGGTGACCGTGCCGTCCGGGGGGGTGAGGAGGTCGGCGGCGGTGACCCGGAGGTCCGCCTGCTTGCCCGACTCGATCTGGTTCGGAGCAGGCATCAGGCGGTCGAAGACCTCGGTGGCGAGGTCCACCATGCCGGGGTGGGCAACCCAGGTGCCGTCGTGCCCGTTGGTCGCCTCGCGTTCCTTGTCGGCGCGGACCTGTTCGAAGGCGCGGTCGTTGGCCGCCGGGTCGTTCTTGACCGGGATAAAGGCGCTCATGCCCCCGATAGCCGGGGCGCCGCGTTTGTGGCAGGTCTGGATGGCGAGTTTGGAGTAGTTCGCCATCATGGGCACCGCCATCGTGACCTGGGCGCGGTCGGGCAAAATCTTGTCGCCTCTGTTCCTGAACTTCTTGATGTACGAGAAGATGTAGTCCCAGCGCCCCGAGTTCAGCCCCGCCGAGTGCTCACGCAGTTCGTACAGGATCTCGTCCATCTCGAAGGCGGCGAGGATCGTCTCGATCAGGACCGTGGCGCGAACCGTGCCGCGCGGCACGCCCAGGGTGTCTTCCGCGTGGGTGAACACGTCGTTCCACCACCGCGCTTCGAGGTGCGATTCGAGCTTGGGGATGTAGAAGTAGGTGCCCGTGCCCCGGCTCAGCCGCTCCTGCGCGTTGTGAAAGGCGTACAGGCCGAAGTCGAAGAGGCTGCCGCTCATCGTCTCGCCGTCGACCGTGACGTGCTTTTCGGGCAGGTGCAGGCCGCGCGGGCGGACGAGGAGCGTGGCGGGCTTGTCCTTGAGGCGGTAGCTCTTGCCGCCCTGGTCGAGCGAGATGGTGCCGCGCACGGCGTCGCGCAGGTTGAGCTGGCCGTCCACCATGTTTTCCCAGACCGGGCTGCTGGCGTCCTCGAAGTCGGCCATGAACATGCGGGCGCCGCTGTTCAGGGCATTGATCACCATCTTGCGGTCCACCGGCCCCGTGATCTCCACCCGGCGGTCGTGCAGGTCGGCGGGGAGGGGGCTGATCTTCCAGTCCCCGGCGCGGACGTCCGCCGTCTCGGGCAGGAAGTCGGGCAGCTCGCCCGCGTCCAGCCGGGCCTGGCGCTCGTCGCGGGCGGCGAGCAGTTCACGGCGGCGGGCGTCGAAGCGGCGGTGCAGCCCGGCCACGAACGCCAGCGCCTCGGGGGTCAGCACCTCGGCGTGGGACTCCTGAATGGGGGCGGTGATCGTCAGGCCGTCGGGAAGGGAGAGGGTCGTGGTCACGGGAGACTCCTGGGGAACGGGGACGGGAATTTCAACCTGTAAAGACGTTTTCCACTTTACCTGAAACTGGCCTGTGGTTCCCGTTCCCGGGTGGGTAACGCGGCCCCGGGTCCCCTCCCTACTCCACGAGGAGGGCGCGGTAGTCGTTGAGGTTGTGCCCGCTGGGGCCGGTGACCAGGGCGTCGCCCAGCGCGGCGAAGAAGCTGCCGGAGTCGTTGCGGGCGAGGAAATCGCGGGGGTCGAGGCCCACCGACCGGGCACGTGGCAGCGAGTCGGGCGTCAGAAAGGCCCCCGCCGCGTCGCTGTGGCCGTCGATGCCGTCCGAACCGGCGGAGAGGGCGAAGACGCCGCGCTCGCCCAGCTCCTGAAGCAGCCAAAGCGCGAACTCCTGGTTGCGCCCGCCGCGCCCGTTCCCGCGTACCGTCACCGTCGCCTCACCGCCGGAGAGCAGCACCAGCGGTCCCTGAAAGGGCGTGCCGTGGGTGCGGATGCTGTGCACCAGCGAGGCGTGGAAGCCCGCCAGGTCACGCGCCTCTCCCGCGAAGGTGTCCCCGAGGATCGCGGCCCGCACGCCCTGGCCCTCTAGGAACGCCTGAGCCGCCTCCAGCAGCACGCGGTTCGAGCCGATGATGACGTTCTCGACGTGCGGCAGCTCGCCGGGTTTGGGCGTCTCGGGGAGGTCGCCCCGAGTCCCCGCCGTGAGGTGCGCGCGGGCTTCGTCCGCCCCGATGCCGTAACGGTCGAGCACCGCCAGCGCGTCCGCGAAGGTGGTGGGGTCCGGCACGGTCGGGCCGCTGGCGATCACCGAGGGATCGTCGCCGATCACGTCGGAGATCAGCAGGGCGCGGACCTGTGCCCGGGTCGCCTGCGCCAGCCGCCCGCCCTTGACCCCCGAGAGGTGCTTGCGGACGGCGTTGATCTCGTCGATGGTGGCCCCGGCGCGCAGCAGGTCCCGGGTGAGGGCCTGTTTCTGCGTCAGGGTGACGCCCCACGGCGCGCTCAGCAGGGCGCTGCCACCCCCGGAGACGAGGACGAGCAGGCGCGCTCCCCCCGGCAGGGCGCGGACGCGGGCGAGGGCCTGCTCGGCGGCGCGCGCGCTGTGCCCGTCGGGAACCGGGTGGCTGCCGGGCAGCACCTCCGCCCCCTCCGGCGCGCTGAGGTCGGGCGTTCCCTGCGGCGGCACGGCCAGACCCGGCACACCCGGGTACGCCTCCAGGGCGGCGCGCAACATGGGAAGCGCGGCCTTGCCGAACGCGAGCACGAAGTCGGGCCGGGGTCCAGTCAGGTGAGGGGCCAGCAGGCGGGCGGGGGCCACCGCCTCCAGGGCCGCCCGGTAGCTGCTTTCCAGCAGGGCCCGCACGCCACCGTGGGGCAACGTCCGTTCGGGGGCCTGCACGGTCAGTCCAGTCCGGCGAGTTGGGCGTACAGCTTGGCCAGGCCCGAGTGGTCGAGGTCGCCCATCCCCTGCGCGATCATGCTGTTCATCAGCTCGGCGGCGTTCGCGGTGGCGAAAAGCGGCGCGGCCTGCTCGCGGCCCGCCTCCAGGGCGAGGCGCAGGTCCTTGCGGTGGAGGCTCACGCGGAAGCCCGGCTGGAAGTTCCCGTCCAGAATCCGCTGCCCGTGCAGGTCGAGGATGCGGCTCTGGGCGAAGCCGCCCAGCAGCGCCTCCCGCACCCGCGCCGCGTCCACGCCGCTCTTGCGCGCCAGGGTCATCGCCTCCGCGACCGCCTGGATAGTCAGCGCGACGACGATCTGGTTGCAGATTTTGGTGACCTGCCCGGCACCGGGGCCGCCGATGTGGACGATGTTCTTGCCGACCGCCTCAAACACCGGGCGGGCGCGCGCGAAGCCCTCCTCGCTGCCGCCCACCATGATGCTCAGCGTGGCCTGCTCGGCGCCGACCTGTCCGCCGGACACGGGCGCGTCGAGGGAATCGGCCCCCTTCGCCTTCAGCGCCTCCGCGACCTTGCGGGCGGTGCTGGGCGCGACGCTGCTCATGTCGATGTAGAGGCCGCCTGGCCCCAGCCCTTCCGCCACGCCGTTCTCGCCCAGCACGACCTCCTCCACCTGGGGGCTGTCGGGCAGCATGGTGATCACGATGTCGCTCTCTGAAGCGACCTCGCGGGCGGTGCGGGCGACCCGGGCACCCTCGGCGGCGAGGGCCTGTTCCGGCTCGGGGCCGCGGTTGTTGACCGTCAGGGTGTAGCCCGCCTTCATCAGGTTGCGGGCCATCGGGAGGCCCATGATCCCCAGGCCGATGAAGCCGATGCGTGCCTTGCCGTTCGTCATGCCGTCACTCCTTCCCTGAGCGTGTTCATCCAGGCCAGCGAACCCACCGTGTCCCCCTCGGGGATGTACTCCAGTCCCACGTAGCCGCCGTACCCGGCACGGTCCAGCGCCGCGAGCACGAAGGGGTAGTTGATCTCCCCGGTGCCCGGCTGGTGGCGGCCCGGCACGTCGGCGAGCTGCACGTGCGCGATCTGCCCTTGCAGGCGGCGGAAGGTGTCGAGCAGTTGCCCTTCCGTGCGTTGCTGGTGGTAGAGGTCGTACTGGATGCGCAGGTTAGCGGCTCCGACTTCCGCGATCAGCCCCGCCGCCTGGTCGGGCGTGCGCAGGAAGAAGCCGGGGATGTCGTGCGGATTGATCGGTTCGATCAGGAGGGTGACGCCCACCCCGGCGAGGGCGGACGCGGCATGGCGCATGTTCTCGACCAGGGTGCCCCGGGCCTCCTGCGGGTCGGCGTCCTGGGGCAGCTTCCCGACGAGGCAGTTCACGAGAGGCGGCTGTGCTCCCCGCAGCGCCTCCACGTAGGTCAGCGCCTGGGCCACGCCGTCGCGGAACTCCTCCTGCCTCTCGGGCAGCACGGCGATCCCGCGCTCTCCCGCCGCCCAGTCCCCGGCGGGCAGGTTAAACAGCACCTGGGTCAGCCCGTGCCGCTGGAGCTGCTCCCGCAGTTCCCCGGGCGAGTGGGGGTAGGGGAACATGTACTCCACGGCGTCGAAGCCCGCCTGCCGGGCGGCGCCGAAGCGGTCCAGGAAGGGCAGCTCCTGAAACAGCATGGTGAGGTTGGCGGCGAATCGGGTCATGGGTACCTCCAGGAGTGAGGGGTCAGGCCTTCCCCGACCCCTGGAACCTCAATCGAGCATCGCGATGGCGGTCGGCGCGTCCTGCCGGGCATCGTCGGCCAGTTCCTCGAACTCGGTGACCGCGTTGATCTCGGTGCCCATGCTGATGTTCGTCACGCGTTCCAAGATCACTTCGACCACGACCGGCACCCGGAACTCGCGCATCAGGTCGCGGGCCTTCTCGAAGGCGGGCAGGATTTCGTCCGGCTGGGTCACCCGCAACGCCTTGCAGCCCAACCCCTCGGCGACCTTGAGGTGGTCCACCCCGTAGCCCTGGGTCTCGGGCGAATTGATGTTGTCGAAGGCGAGCTGCACCTGATAGTCCATGTCGAAGCCGCGCTGCGACTGGCGGATCAGCCCCAGGTAGGAGTTGTTCACGAGCACCTGGAGGAAGGGCAGGTTGAACTGCGCGCCCACCGCCAGCTCCTCGATCATGAACTGGAAGTCGTAGTCGCCCGACAAGGCCACGACCTCGGCGTCGGGACGGGCGGCGGCCACGCCCAGCGCGGCGGGCACCGTCCAGCCCAGCGGCCCGGCCTGCCCGGCGTTGATCCAGTGGCGCGGCTTGTACACGTGCAGGAACTGCCCGCCCGCGATCTGCGACAGCCCGATGGTGGTCACGTACACGGAGTCGCGGTCGAAGGCCCGGTTCATCTCCTCGTACACGCGCTGGGGCTTGATGGGCACGTTGTCGTAGTGCGTCTTGCGCAGCATCGTCCGCTTGCGCTCCTGGCAGGACTCGGCCCACTCGCCCCGGTCTCCAAGCTTGCCTGCCGCGCGCCATTCCCGGGCCACCTGCACGAACAGTTCCAGCGCGGCCTTCGCGTCGCTGACGATGCCGTAGTCGGGGCCGAAGACGCGCCCGATCTGGGTGGGTTCGATGTCCACGTGGACGAATTTGCGGCCCTCGGTGTAGACCTCCACCGAGCCGGTGTGGCGGTTGGCCCAGCGGTTGCCGATGCCCAACACGAAGTCCGAGGCCAGCATCGTCGCGTTGCCGTAGCGGTGCGAGGTCTGGAGGCCCACCATCCCGGCCATCAGCGGGTGGTCGTCGGGGATGGTGCCCCAGCCCATCAGGGTGGGAATGACGGGCACGCCGGTGAGTTCCGCGAAGGTCTGGAGAAGGTCCGAGGCGTCCGCGTTGATGACCCCGCCGCCCGACACGATCAACGGGCGCTCGGAGGCGTTGAGCATCTCCATCGCCTTTTCGATCTGGGCGCGCGTCGCCCCGGGCTTGTACACGGGCAGGGGCGAGTACGTCTCGGGGTCGAACTCGATCTCGGCCATCATCACGTCGAAGGGGAGGTCGATGTGGACCGGGCCGGGCCGCCCCGAGCGCATCACGTGGAAGGCCTGCTGGAAGACGCGGGGAACGAGGGCGGGTTCGCGCACTGTGACCGCCCACTTCGTCACCGGCCCCGCGATGCTCTCGATGTCCACCGCCTGGAAATCTTCCTTGTACAGCCGGGCGCGCGGGGCCTGCCCGGTGATGCACAGGATCGGCATGGAGTCGGCGATGGCCGCGTACAGGCCGGTAATCATGTCGGTCCCGGCGGGGCCGCTGGTGCCGATGCAGACGCCGATGTTCCCGGCCTTGGCGCGGGTGTAGCCGTCGGCCATGTGCGAAGCCCCTTCCACATGGCGGGCGAGGATGTGGTTGATCCCGCCGAGCTTGCGCAGCGCGGCGTACAGGGGGTTGATGGCGGCTCCCGGCACCCCGAAGGCGGTGTCCACCCCTTCCAGGCGCAGCACATGGACGGCAGCCTCGGCGGCTCTCATCTTGGGCATCTTGATTTCCTCCTTGGGGGCAGCGTAAGGGGGGGTCGCGCTTTTGTCAATACATAGAAGTGTTTTTCATAGAATAAAATACGACTGACAGGGGCGAGGCGCCTGAGGGCAAGGCTGAGGGCAAAACGCTGCCTCTAAGATTCCTGACGGCCGATCCGGGCGGGCAAATGTATTTCTTTCAGTGAAAAATATGTTCGATCTTTGACAATTATGGGCCGAGCATGTTACACCGTAGGCACTCACCCTTTCCTGCGGCGCCCGCCGCGAGCCACCCGCAGGCGCAGCCCTCCTTGCACGGCACTCCGCCCAGTCCTGGCCCCCTAGGAGACCGACGTGACCTCAACCGACACTGCCGTTCACCGCACCCTCCAGGGCCTTTTCGCCCAGCGTTGGCGGGGGTTGCGCTCCCCCTCTCCCTGGACGCCGGGCTTCGATCCGCGCGGCGCGGCCATCCGGCAGGCCGAGTGGCGGGTCGCCTCCCCTCCAGACGAGCTGCGCGCCCGAATGGTGGAGCAACTGGTGGAGGCGAGCGACGCGGGCGCACTCGAGCAGGCGCTGACTGCCGGACCCGACGCGCTGGTTTTCGACTTCGACGACACCTTTTCACCGACCGCCGCCAACGTCCGCAGCGGTCACGCCAACCTGGGGCGGCTGCGGGGCCTGACCCGCCCCCTGGTGATGTTGCGCCCCCGCCCGCTGTACATGGAAGACGAGGACGGGGGGAGCGCGACCCTGGGCGACCTCGCCGCGTTCGTGGAGGCGTTGCCGGAACGCGAGTCGCTCTACGTGTACATTCCCAAGCTGGAGTTTCCCCATGAGGCCGAGTTCTGGAACGACCTGCTGGCGGAAACCGAGCGGCAGACCGGGCGGGCGCCGAACAGCCTGCGGGTCTGCCTTCAGATCGAGACGCTGCCCGGGGCCTTTTACGCGGACGAGCTGCTGTACGCGCTGCGGGACCGGGCCTTTGGGCTGAATGCCGGGCGCTGGGACTACGTGGTGAGCGCCGTCAAGTGGCTGGGGGAAGACCGCCGCTTTTGCCTCCCCGAGCGGGGCGAGCTGCACATGGGGCAGCCCTCCATGCGCGCCTACGAGCAGCACCTGGCCCGCGTGTGCGCCCGGCGCGGCGCTCAGGCCATCGGGGGGACGGCGGCCCTGGCCCCCGACCCGCAGGACCCCGAACCCGCCCTGGCCGTGGTGCGCGCCGACAAGGAACGCGAGGCGTCGCAGGGTTACGTCGCCGCCTGGGCCGGGCTGCCGGGCCTGATTCCCACCGTCCGGGGCGTGTTCCAGTCCGCCCCTCCGGCCCCGCCGCTCCCCTTCAAATCCGAGGACGAGATCGCGGCGGAGCTGCTGGATTTTCCCCGCGCCCAGAGGGTGCCGCTCTCCGCCGTGCGCGAGGCCGTCTCCGTGGCCGTGACGTACTTCCGCGCCTGGTTGGCTGGGCAGGGCGTCATCGTGCGGGGGGGGCGGGTGGAGGACACCGCGACCGCCGAACTCGCCCGCGCGCAATTGTGGCAGTGGGTGCATCACCGCCTGCCGCTGGACACCGGGGAGGCGCTGACCCCGGAACGCTTCGAGGCGCTGCTGGCCGAGGAGAGCGACCCGGGAGAGGCCGCGGCCCGGTTGCTGCGCGCGCTGGTCCTGGCGCAGACCTGCCCGCCCTTCTTCCCCGCGACCGCCCGCACCCTGGCCGAGGTCCTTCCCACATGACCCCTTCCCGAGCCGCCGCCGAACCCGCCTGGGCCGACCTGGCCGGACGGACCCTGGCCTGCTGCGCGGACCTCGCCGCGTGCACCGAGGTCCCCGGGCAGATCACCCGCACCTTCCTGTGCGCGCCCGTGCACGACGCCCACGCGCGGCTGGACACCTGGGCCGCCGCCCTGGGGTTGCAGACCCGCGAGGACGCCGCCGGAAACTGGCGCGCGACCCGCCGCAGCGCGCACCCCGCAGCGCGCACCCTGGTGGTCGGCTCGCACCTGGACACCGTGCCGAACGCCGGACCCTACGACGGCGTGCTGGGGGTGGTGCTGGGCCTGGCCCTGATGGACGCCTTGCAGGGCACCCCCCTCCCCTACCACGTCGAGCTGGTCGGCTTCAGCGAGGAGGAGGGCGTGCGCTTCGGCGTGCCCTTTATCGGCAGCCGGGCGCTGATCGGCACGGCGGACGAGCTGATGGGCGTGACGGACGCGGGGGGCCGGACCGTCGCGCAGGCCATCGCCGACTACGGGCTGGACGTGAACACGCTGGCGGAGGCAGAACTCAAGGAAGAAGTGCTGGGATACCTGGAGATGCACATCGAGCAGGGGCCAGTCTTAGAAGCGGAGGGGAGGTCGCTCGGGCTGGTCGAGGCCATCGCCGGACAGTCGCGCCTGAACCTGACCTTCACGGGGAAGGCCAACCACGCGGGCACCACGCCGATGGGGCTGCGCCGTGACGCGCTGACCGGCGCGAGTGCGTTCGTCCTCGCCGCCGAGACCCTCGCCCGGAACACGCCCGGTTTGGTTGCCACCGTCGGCTCTCTGACCGCGCTGCCGGGGGCGAGCAACGTGATTCCCGGTGCAGTCCACCTCACCCTGGACATCCGCCACGCCCGGGACGAGGTGCGGCTGGGCGCGCTGGATCAGCTTCTGACGCGGGCCGGGCAGATCGCGGAGGAACGTGGCCTCACCCTCACCCACGAATTGCGGATGGAGGAGCACGCCACCCCGATGGACCCCGCCCTCACCGCCCTGCTCGGGGAGGCGATGAGCGCCGAGGGCCACGCTGCCACGCCGATGGTCAGCGGCGCCGGGCACGACGCCATGCTGGTGGGGCAGGTGTGGCCCGCCGCGATGCTCTTTCTGCGCAGCCCCGGCGGCCTGAGTCACCACCCCGACGAGGCCGTGCTGGAGGAGGACGTGGAGGCCGCCCTGCGCATGGGCACCCGTTTCCTGCATCTCCTGGCCGAGCGCGAGGAGGCCCGCTGATGTACGACCTGTTGATTCGAGGCGGTCACGTCGTCGGTGAGGATGGCGTCACGGTCGCCGACCTGGGTGTGGTGGAGGGCCGGATCGTGGACGTGGCTCCGGAGCTGGCGGAGGAAGCCCGCGAGGAGCTGGACGCGCGGGGCTTGCACGTCTTCCCCGGCGTGGTTGACGTACACGTCCATTTCAACGAGCCGGGCCGCACCGACTGGGAGGGGATTGCCACCGGCAGCCGCGCCCTGGTCGGGGGGGGGGGGACGGCCTTCGCCGACATGCCCCTCAACAGCTCCCCGCCCGTGCTCGACCGCGCGACCTTCGGGGCCAAGCGGCAGGCGGCCCAGCGCGAGTCATACGCAGACTTCGCCCTCTGGGGTGGCCTCACCCCCCGCAACCTGGACCGGCTGCCTGAACTCGCAGAAGCGGGCGCTGTCGGCTTCAAGGCGTTCATGAGTCACAGCGGCCTGGAGGAATTCGAGGCGTCCGACGACTACACCCTTTACGAGGGCATGAGGTGGGCGCGCGACCTGGGCCGCATCGTCGCCCTGCACGCGGAGAGCGACTCGATCACCGCTGGCCTCTCCGCGCGCCTCCGGGCGGAGGGGGGCCGGGGGGTGCGCGACTACCTCCGCAGCCGCCCCGCCATCGCGGAGGTCGAGGCGGTGGGCCGCGCCCTGCTGCTCGCGGAGGAGACGGGCGCACGGCTGCACCTCGTCCACCTCTCGACCGGGCGGGCCGTGACCCTGGCCGCCGAGGCGAGGGCACGCGGGGTGGACGTGAGCGTGGAAACCTGCCCGCACTACCTCTGCTTCACCGGGGAGGACATGGAGCGCCTGGGCGCCGTCCTGAAGTGCGCGCCGCCCCTGCGGGACCGGGCCGAGGTGGACGCGCTGTGGGACGCCATCCGGGCCGGGACCATCCACACCGTCGGCTCCGACCACTCGCCCAGCACCCTCGACCTCAAGGAGCGGGACGACTTCTTCGAGGTGTGGGGCGGCATCGGCGGGGTGCAGTCCACCCTCGCGGCCCTGCTCACCGAGGGGCGGGCGCGCGGCGTGACTCTCCCCCACATCACCCGCCTGCTCGCCCGCACGCCCGCCGAACGCTTCGGCCTCGCCGGGAAGGGCGCGTTGGAACCCGGCTTCGACGCCGACCTCGTGCTCGTGGACCTGGACGCCGAGTGGGTCCACACACAGGGCGACCTGCACACCCGCTGGAAGTACAGCCCCTATCTGGGGCGCACCTTCCGGGGCCGGGTGCGCCGCACCCTGCTGCGCGGGCAGACCGTGTATCTGGACGGCACCTTCCCCCATCCCCCCCAGGGCCGCTTCCTGCGTCCTGCCGCCCCCACTTCCCAGGAGGTCACCCCTTGACCCTCAAACAGCTTGGCCAGACCCGCAGCGTCGTCGCGCCCGAATTCGCGCTGCTCACGCCCGAGACCTTCATCCGGACCACCGTCGCCGAGTGGCGGAACACGGCCTGCATGGTTCACATCGCCCCGGTGATCGGCCAGGGCGCGCGCTTCACCCAGTTTACGGCAGAGATGGGACCCGGCGCGGAGGCGAGCGCGCCACCAAGGGAGATCCAGCGCTTCGTCTTTGTACTGGACGGCGAGGTCGAGTTGCGGGTAAACGGCGAGACGCACCGCCTGGGCGAGTACGACTATGCCTACCTGCCCGCCGGGACCGACCATACCCTGCGCGCCGAGCAGGCCGCCCGCGTCTCCGTCTTCGAGAAACGCTTTCACCCCCAGCTTGAGGGGCTGCCTGCGCCACAGATTTTCCTGGGGAATGAGCGCCAGGTGCCCGGCAGCGAGTTCGAGGGCGACCCCGGATTGATCGCCCGCAAGCTCCTCCCCGATGAAGCCCAGTTCGACTTCATCGTGACCACCATGAGCTACGCGCCGGGCGCCACCCTCCCCTACGTCGAGATTCACTACATGGAACACGGCCTGCTGATGCTGGAGGGCGAGGGCATCTACCGCCTGGGCGAGCGCTTCCTGCCGGTCACGCAGGGCGACGTGATCTGGATGGGCGCGCACTGCCCGCAGTGGTACGGGGCGCTGGGCAAGACATGGAGCAAGTACCTGCTCTACAAGGACATGAACCGTCACCCGCTCGACATCCGGTAAGCCTGGAGGGTCGCCCCCTGACAGGTGCGGCGACCCATGCTGACTTTCGACTGAAAAACCTTTTCAACCCTCGAAATCCAGAACATCCCCACCCGAGAGGAGCCGACATGACCACCACCGAGGACCGCCTGCCGCTCACCACCCACTACGACGTGCGCCGCGACGCCGCCGGACACCGCTACCTCGAACCTTTCGTGAAGGGCTTCGACCTTACCCGGATTCCGCTGCTGAACAAGGGGACGGCCTTTACCCACGAGGAGCGCGCGGCGCTGGGCCTGGACGGGCTGATCGCGCCGCAGGTGGACGCGCTGGAGACGCTGGTGGACCGCCTCTACCGCGACTACGTGAGGGTGCAGGATCCGCTCGACAAACACGTCTTCCTGCGAAACCTGCAAGACCGCAACGAGGTGCTGTTCTACGCGCTGCTCTCCACGCACGTCGAGGAGATGCTGCCGGTCGTGTACACGCCGACCGTGGGCCTGGCGGTGCAGCAGTTCAGCAAGATCTACCGGGTGCCGCGCGGCCTGATGCTCTCGACCGACAACATTGACCGGGCGGAACAGGCGCTGGCGAACGTGCCCCTCAACGACGTGCGGATCATCGTGGCGACCGATTCGAGCGCCATTCTCGGGATCGGGGACCAGGGCTTCGGGGGCATGGGCATCTCCATCGGGAAGCTCAGCCTGTACGTCGTCGCGGGCGGGGTGGGGCCGGACAAGACCCTGCCCGTCGAGCTGGACGTGGGCACGAACCGCCAGGACCTGCTCGACGACCCGGACTACCTGGGGGTGCACCACCAGCGGCTCACGGGGGACGAGTACCTGGCGTTCGTGGACCGCTTCGTGGAGGCGACCCGCAAGCGGTATCCCAAGGCGATCATCCAGTGGGAGGACTTCTCGCGCGACGCGGCCTTCACCGTGCTGGAGCGCTACCGCAAGGTCGTGCCGAGCTTCAACGACGACATCCAGGGGACGGGCGCGGTGGTGCTCGCGGGCGTGCTGAACGCCTGTCGCCTCAAGGGGGAGCGGCTGCGCGACCAGCGCATCGTGCTGCACGGGGCGGGCGCGGGCGGGATCGGGGTCACGGACGCCCTCCGAAGGGGCCTGATGCGGGACGGCCTCACGGACGAGGAGGCGCGCGCCCGGCTGTTCGTGCTCGACCAGACGGGACTCCTGCTGAGCGACCGCGAACTGGAAGGCTACAAGCGGACCTACGCGCACGATCCGGCCACCCTGGGCTTCACGTACGCGGGCCGCGCGCCGACCCTGCTCGAAACCGTGCAGGGCGCGGGGGCGACCGTCCTGGTGGGCCTCTCGGGCGTGGCGGGAGCCTTTGACGAGGCCGTGGTGCGGGCCGTTCACGCCAATGCGGCGCAGCCGGTCGTCTTTCCGCTGTCCAACCCCACCGCCAACTGCGAGGCGCTGCCCGCTGACGTGCTGCGCTGGACGGGGGGCGCGGCGCTGGTCTCCACCGGCAGTCCTTTCGCCCCGGTGGAGCTGAACGGGCGGACGTATCCCATCGGGCAGGGCAACAATGCCTTCATCTTCCCCGGGCTGGGCTTCGGGGCGATCCTGGCGGGGGCGCGCGAGATCACCGACGAGATGGTGCTGGAAGGCGCCTACGCCCTGGCCGACTACACCGCCCGCACCCATCCGGACCGGCTCTACCCGCCGGTCTCCGACCTGCCCGCCGCCAGCGTGGAGGTCGCCGCGCGCGTGATCCGGCAGACGCTGCGCGACGGCGTGGCGCAGGAACAGGAACTGGACGGCCTGGACGACGCGGCCCTGACCGATCTGGTGCGCGCGAAGTTCTGGACGCCGAAGTACCTGCCCTTCCGCGCGCCCCAGGGAGGCCGGGCATGACCGCCGGCAAGACGCTCGCCGGGGGGGATCGGCACCTCCGCCCTGGTCTTCGTGGGCGTGCCCGCCACCGTAAACGGCGCGGACGTGCTGGGGATGGCCCAGGCTCACGGCCTCGCCACCGCGGTCATGGCGACGGCGCTGGGCACGGTCAGCGGCGGGCACGTGAGCCTGGGGCTGGGCCTGGTCGGCAAGCAGCCCTGGGATGACAGCCTGCGCTTCACGGCCGCGCAACTGGGAGGCGGGCGCGCCCGGCGCCTTCGCCGCGTGTCCGCTCCCCGGCCCTGGAGCAAGACTTCAAGAACCCGTCCTCAAGCCAAGGAGAGAGCCTATGCCCCTACGAATCCTGGTCCCCCTCGAAACCCTCGAAGCGAGCCAACCGGCGTTGGAGGCTGCCCGGGAGTTTTTCCCGGATGCGGCGCTGCACCTCCTGCACGTGGTCATTCCCGGCGAGGTCCCGTTGCGCACGGCCGCCTTTCCGGCCGGGCCGGGCGAGGAGGCCGAGGCGCAGGTGGACCGCAGCCTCCAGGCCCGGCTGGAGGCCCTGGGCAGCGGCGAGACCTTGCAGGTCGGCGACCCGGCGGCCGAGATTCTGGAACGGGCGCGGAGCGGGGCCTTCGATCTGATTGTCCTGTCTCCTTCCGGGAAACGCGGCCTGCAACGCTTCTTGCTGGGGTCCGTCGCTCAGCGTGTGATCCGCGAGTCGCCCATCCCGGTCATGAGTGTGCGGCGGCTGCGCGGCGGGGAGACCCGTTGATCTGTCCGCCGCGCGCCAGGCGGCGCCCATCCCCGCTCGCTTCGCGGCCGCGCTGATCCCTGCCCTGCCGCGCCGCCCTGCCGCGCTTTGTGCGTGGCCTCGCCGACCTGAAAGAGGGGTCGCGCAGAGGGGCACAGGCCCCCCACCGCTCCGGCAGCCTGGCTCAGGGGTGGGGGGCGCGGCGGGGCATTCCGGGAGGCTCCTTCCTATGATGGGCAGCATGAGCCGCATCGCCCGCCTGTTCCCCCGTGAGCGCCACCGATGAGCCTGCCGGGCGAGGCGGGCTTCCAGGCGTTCGACTGGCCGCGCCTGCTGCTGGGAGAAGGCGCCTCGGGTCTGCTGCTGCTGGAACTCGTCTTCCGGACCGGGGTCATCTTCCTGTGGCTGCTGTTCTTGCTGCGCGTGACCGGCAAGCGTGGCCTCGCGCAGCTCAGCCCGCTGGAGTTCGCCATCGTGATCGCGCTGGGATCGGCCGCCGGTGACCCCATGCTCTACACCGAGGTCCCGCTGCTCCAGGCCATGCTGGTGCTCGCGGCCGTGGTGGGACTGCAACGCGGCGTCTCCCGGTTGATGAACCGCTCCAGGAAGCTCGAGACTTTCGTGGACGGCGTCCCGATGGAATTGATGCGCGACGGGGTCATTCTGGACGGGGCGTTGCGCCGGTCTCAGCTGAGTCAGGAAGACCTGTTCGAGCGCCTCCGTCCCGAAGGGGTCGAGCAGCTCGGGCAGGTCCGGCGGGTCTACCTCGAACAGGGGGGGCACCTGTCCGTCTTCCTGTTGCCGGAGTCGCAGGTGCGGCCGGGGCTGCCTATCGTTCCTCCCTGGGACCTTCAGCCGCCACCCCCGGTGCCCGCCGGGTTCCGGGGACCTGTCGCTTGCCGACACTGCGGTCAGGTGGAGACCGGAGCAGGACCGGTCTGCACCTGTGGACACCGCCACTGGACGGTGGCGACGGCTCGTCCCTGGAAGCTGGTCGAGGAGTCCTCCCGTGCGGCCGGTCAGGACATCCCGTCGGTGAGCTGATCCTCGCGTGGGGGGACGCTTCTCTGGAGAAGGTGGTTCCCCTGGCCGGGTGAGCGGCCGGGGCACCACCGGCTGCCCACCAGCACGCCGCTGAGCTGGCGGTCGCCCCTGCTGAAGCTGGCGAACAAAGACCCTCCCAGGCCAGTATGCGGCAGTCACAACGGGGCCGTTGAGGGGTCCCGTCCCTGCCGATCAAAAAGCGTGGGCTGCACGTGGCCGATCTGCATTCCCGGCGGCTGGTCGGCTGATTGAGGCGCCAGCGGCTCACCACCATTGTGCTGCCGGTCGCCTCGCCGCTTCCAGCATGCCGTTGAGCCGCTGCCACTCGCGCGTCCTTTGTTGCGCGGCGTCCACCTCGCGCCGCGCCGGCTCCGGGGTTCGGTCATGCAGGCGCGGGGGCGCTGCGCCTTTTGCCGGTGCGTGAGCAGACGCTGCAAGTCTAAGCCCCGACGGGGTGGCCGATGCCCTGGGCCATGCAGGCAGCGGCCCCGGTCAGGAACGGGCGGGAAACAGGTCGGCTTCTCCACCGGTGGGGAGGGAAGCGCCGGCGCGGTCCGGTTCAGCAAGCGGCCCCGCCAGCAACAGGGCCTCGCCAGGCGCCAGGCCGCGCCCGCCGGGCTGACCCGGGAAGCCCAAAACATGGGGCGGCCTTGAGTCCGGCGGGACGGGGCAAGGTGGTGAGGTGGAGCGTCACCATGCTGCCACCGTGCTGGAGCGGAAGTGCCCAACACCCCCTGTGCCCCGACACCAGACGGCCGTCAGCTCCCCGTCCTACCCTGGACCTATGAAGTCAAGTCTTCTGGCGGCGCTCCTGACGCTGGGCGCTGGGGCGTCTGCGGCTACGCTCCCCGTCGAGCGGGTGCTCAGTGCTCACACCGGGTGGGCGACGGGCGCGGCCCTCTCGCCCGGTGGCCGGCACCTCGCCCTGATCGCGCGCTCGGCGGTGTACCTGACCGACCTCGGCAGCGGCCGGCAGACGGCGCTGAGCGGACACGTCGGCGTCGTGACGGGCGCGGCCTACACCCCCGACGGCCAGACCCTGTTCACCAGCGGCAGTGACGGCACGGTGCGGCGCTGGGACGCGGCCAGTGGGAAGCGCCTCTCCACCTTGCAGGCCTGCGGCCTCACGCCGGGCGCGGCGAACTCCCACGAATGGGCGACCTCGCTCGCAGTGCGTTCGGCCACCGACTTCACCGTGAGCTGCGCCGGCACCGTGCAGGTCTGGCGCGGCGGGGGGCGGATCCGGACCCTGCCGGGAGACCTGACCGCGTACAGCCGGGACGGCACCCGGCTGGCCGTCTCGAACGGGGAGCGGCCCCTGAAGCTCTACGACGCGCGGACCTTCGAGGTGAAGGCCGAATTCGCCCCGCCCCGGCTGGCCCAGCCCATCGACGTGTTCACCACGCCCGGCCCGCCGAGTGCGCTGGCCTTCTCGCCGGACGGGACCCGGCTCGCCGTGGCCTTCAGTGACAGCATGCCCAAGGTCGAGAACTTCCGGGCGGCGGTCTACGACACGGGCAGCGGAGCGTTGCTGTTCGAGCTGGGCGGTTCTCCGGACCTCGTGCAGGGCCTGGCCTACAGCCCCGACGGGAAGACGCTGGCCGCGACCGGGCGCAGCAGCGCCAAGCTGTACGACGCGGGCACGGGCCGGGAACTCCGGCGCCTCCAGCCCCCCAACACCCGCATCGGCGTGAACGCGGTGGCCTGGACCCCGGACGGCCGTCAGGTGATCGCCACCAGCACCCTCAGGGGCGCGGAGGTGCTGGACCTCTCCGGCCGGGTGAGCCGCACCTACAGCGCCCCGGCGGACATGGTGCCGGCCCTCGCCTGGAATCCGGCGGGCACCGTGCTGGCCACAGGGGGCATGGACGGCCAGATCCTGCTGTGGAAGGGCGCGGCCCCCCTGAGCCGCTGGCCGGCCCACTCGGGCGGCGCCACGGGGCTGCTCGGCGTCAACGACCTGACCTTCTCCCCGGACGGTGCCCGCGTGGTCTCCGGGGGGCAGGACGGGACCCTGCGCTTCTGGACCTCCGGCGGGAAGCGGCTCACCAGCATCGGCCTGAAGTCCAACACGGTGGGCCTGCCGCAGTTCTCCACGGACGGCCAGACCCTGCTGTTCGGGGAGGGGACGGCGCTCTACCTGGGGAGCACGGCCCGGCTGCTCCGGAAGGCGGAGTGGCCCATCCAGCCCATCACCCAGGCGCTGTACCAGGCCGCCGGGCAGGCCGGGTTCCTCGACCCACTGCGGTGGAGAAAGCAGACCGGGGAAGCCTTCTGGCAGTTCAAGGGAACCGGCGGCAGCACCTTTGCCGCGCGCCTCCTGCCTGATCACCGGACGGTGCGCGAACTGTCTGCGGCCTCGAACGGCACGGCCCTGAGCCAGTACGACGCGTTGACGGGAAAAATGCTCCGGAAGGTGCTTCCGGCCTCGACCTTCGGGAATGCGTACACCGCCTCGTTCAGCGCGGACGGGGGGCGCTTCGCCTTCGGAAAGACCGACGGCACCACCGAACTGTGGAGCGTGGACGGCCGGTTGAACGTGCGGCGCCTGGCCTCCTTTCCGGGGGAAGGCCGGGTGTACAAGACGGCGATCAGCCCGGACGGGCGGTTCGTCGCGGCGCGGGGCGGCGAGAGCGTCACCGTCTACGACGTGCGCCGGGGGGCCGAGGTCGGCACGTTCCGGGGCCTTTCGGCCTCTTCCTCCGCCCTGGCCTTCGCGCCGGACGGGACGCGGCTCGCGGTGGGCAGCGGCACCGCGCAGCGCGGCGGCACGGTGACGGTGTTCGGGGTCAGGTGAGGCGGCTAGGCGGGTGCGGTCAGGCTCCGGACACCTCCTGGGCGCGTGCCCCCGCCGCCGTCAGGGCGCCCCGGCCAGGCCCTGAGCGCTCTCCCACCCACAGCCGCTTGAGGTTGATGCGTCCGTACACGTCCGGGAACACGTCCCGGATCAGCGGGTGCACCGCCCGGCGCTTGACCCGGTGGTGGGTCAGGTTCACGTGGTGGCCCCCGAGCAGCAAGGCTTCCACCCGGTCGAGGATCGCCTCCAGGTCCCCGAAGGTCTGCGCCGCGCTGCGGTAGCCGTCCAGTTCCCGGTCCACCTCCACCAGCACCTCCGGGGGCAGCAGGCGGCGGAACAGCAGTTCAGGCTGGCGCAGCGCGGTCCAGAACGACAGGTGCTCGTCTCCTCCCGCCACCTCTCCCAGCAGCACGAGGTCGGCGGCGTCGCCCCGGTCGGGCGTGGCGGCGAGGGGATAGGGGCGCAGCTCGACCGCGAGGCCGTGGCGGGCGGCCCGCCGGACCAGCCACTCGCCCTCGGCCAGCGGGTCGGGCAGGTCCAGCACCCACAGGCGCAGGGGCGGCCCCGTGTAGGCGGCCTGCTGCACGAGGGCGGCGGCGCGGGCCTCTGAGCGCGGGCGGGACGGCCGGCGGGCGCTGCGGCGAGGAAAGAACGACGTGGCGGGCACCAGGGGGTCCGCGCGGCCTGTCTCCCGCCAGAAGGCCGAGACGTCGTGCAACTCGCACAGGGCGGCCCGCAGCGCGGCGTTCTGCGCAGCGGGCCGGTGCCCGTTCCAGATCAGGAACTGCACGCCGACCTCGGCCTGCCAGTCGTCCACCGACGCGTCCGTGGCCCCGTCGACCTGGTAGTGCCGGACGTGGCCGTGGCCGCCCTGCCCCACCCGGTACAGCTCCACCTCGTCGATCAGGGGTCGCCCCGCGAAATGGGCGTCGAACGCGGTCAGGCGGAGGCCGCCGTCCAGCGGGGTCCAGCGAAAGGCCCCGGTGCCCACCGGCTGCGTCTCGTCGAAAGGCACGTCGCGCGGCAAGATCAGCGCCTGGGTGTCGGCCAGCCGCCGGGGCAAAAAGGCGTCCGGCCGGGCGAGGTGCAGCCGTACGGTCTGTGGACCCAGGACCGCCACGTCCCGCAGGTCCGGCAGGAACCAGGGGGCACCCACCCGGAGCCGCTCCAGGGTAAAGCGCACGTCCCCGGCGTCCAGGGTTCGCCCGTGGTGAAAGGCCACGGCCTTGCGCAGGTGAAAGGTCCAGCTCAGCCTGTCCGGGGCGGCACTCCAGTGGTGCGCGAGGTGGGGCTGGAGCGTCCACGTCTCCGGGTCGAAGCGGGTGAGTCCGTCGAGCACCTGGGTCAGCAGGTGCGCCTCGGCGGTCGCGCTGACGTGCAGGGGGTCGAGGCTGGTCAGCTCGCGGGTCAGGACAGTCCGCAGCCGGTCCACCCCCGCCGGAGTGGCGCTGAGGCCAAAGACGCTGCGGGCCGCGTCGGTGAGAACCCAGGCGCGCGGGAAAGGCAGGCGGGAGAGCCGGGCGAGGTCCCCGGCGGCTCCGGCCTGGGCGAGCTGCCCGGTCAACGCCGCGAGTTCGGCCCTCAGGCCCGTGGCAAAGGCGACGCGCGAGGTGTGGCCCCGGCCCCGCCCCGGGGCGTAGCTCAGCCGCCCTTCCCGGTCCAGCCGGACGAGCTGGCGCCGGGCGGTCCGGGCGCTGCACCCCCACCAGCGCGCGGCTTCTTCCAGCCGCAAGGCGTGGGCGCCCCGCTCTCCGTCCCGCGCGTGCAGGGCCGCCCGCAAGTCCAGGTATGCCCAGTCGGGCGGCGCAAAAGGGGTCATCTGCGGCCCAGTCTGACTCTTTTTTCCCCTTTCTGCGGCCCCCAGACTGGGGCGCATGTGGCGAGAACTGCACCCCAACGTCCGTGTGCGCATCGTCAACTCCTTTCTGACCCGGATGGTCGGCGGGGCCGTGTTCCCCTTCATGGCGATCTATTTCACCCGTCACCTGGGGCCGGGGCTGGCGGGGGCGCTGCTCGCCGCGCTGGTCGGCGTGCAGTTCGTCGCCGGGCTGTACGGGGGCGGCCTGGCGGACGTGTGGGGCCGCCGCCGGACCCTCCTGGCCGGGGAGTGGCTCAAGCTCGCGGCTTTCCTGGTGCTGCTGGCGGCCAACCTGCACACGCCCCTGCCCTGGGTCACCTTTGCCGCCCTGACCGTCATCAACGTCTCCAGCGGCCTGATCAACCCGGCCGCCGAGGCGATGCTGGTGGACGTGAGCACGCCCGAGACGCGCACCTTCATGTACGCGGTGAACTACTGGGCGATCAACGCCAGCCTCCTGATCGGCACCCTGCTGGGCGGCTGGCTGTATCAGGACCACTTCGGCGGGCTGCTGGCCGGACTGTGCGCCATGTCGGGCCTGACCCTCTTTCTGGCGTGGTCGCGCATGACCGAGACGCTGGGCGGGGCGCGGCCCTCGCGCGCGGAGGTCCGGGAGCAGATGGGCCTCGGGCCGCTGGCCCGCAACTACGCGCAGGTGATGGGCGACCGGGCCTTCAGGCTGTTTTTGCTGGGCTTCTTGCTGCTGATGACCATCGAGTTCGGGCGGTCGAACTTCATCCCGGTCCATCTGGCAGCCTCCTTTCCGGAGCAGGCGGTGCTGGGCCTCACCCTCGACGGCGTGAAGGCGATGAGCGTGCTGACGGCCGTGAACACCGTGATGATCGTGGCCCTCACGGTTCCGGTGACCGGCTGGGTGAAAGGCCGCGACCGGACCCGGCTGATGACCGTGGGCTTCGGCCTGTTCGCGCTGGGCTTCGCGGTCCTGAACGTGAGCCTGAGCCTGCCTGTCCTGATCGCGGCCAGCGTGCTGCTGAGTCTGGGCGAACTGCTGTACGTGCCCACCCGGCAGGCCCTGCTGGCGGACATGGTGCCGGGCGAGCGCCGGGGGGCCTACCTCGCGGTCAACGGGCAGACCTTTACCGTGGGCAAGTGGCTCGCGGCGCTGGGGCTTCCCCTGGGCGCGGGGATCGGCGGCGCGGGCATGGCCCTGGTCACCCTGCTGCTGGGCCTGCTCGCCATCTGGCTGAGTCTGGCCGGGGTCCGGGGACGGCAGCGCGCCCAGTCGCCCACCGTGACTCCGGCGCTGGGCGACTGAGCGGCCGGGCCGTCCAGAGTCACGCGCCCCACAACCGGGGACGGGGCATGTCCCGGCGCTGGGGCGGACCCGGGCGTGAAGCTGCCCCGGAGGGACCGCAGGCTGGTCTACTTCAGGAAATCTTCCCGCAGGTAGGCGGGGTTCGGGTAGGTGTAGAAGCCCTCCCCGGTGGCGACGCCCAGCTTGCCCCGGTCGATGTAGCCCTTGAGGTACTCGGCCACGGCCCCGCGCCCCGCGTCGCCCTGGGCGGCGGCGGCCATGTTGATGTTGTAGGGCGTGGTCAGGCCGATCACGTCCAGGATGGCAAAGGGGCCACGCGGCGCGCCGGTCGCCACCATCCAGGTCTTGTCCACCGTGTGCGGGTCCGCGACGCCCTTCACGACCAGCTCCAGGGCCGCACCCAGCAGCGGCACCAGTAGGGTGTTCAGGATGTAGCCCGGCTGCTCTTTGTGCAGCGGCAGCGCGACCATGCCGATGTCCTGGGCAAACGCCACCACCTGATCGAACACGGCGTCGTCCGTGCGCGGCGTGCGCATGATCTCGGCCGTGTTGTTCACCCAGATCTGGTTGGCGAAGTGCAGGGCCAGGAACCGCCCGGGCCGCCCGGTGGCCTCCATCAGGTCGCTGGGAAGCAGGGTGGAGGTGTTGGTCGCGAAGATGGTCTGCGGGTCCGCGACCGTGCCCAGCTTCTGGTAAAAGTCCCGCTTGATGCCGATGACTTCCGGGATGGCCTCGATCACGAGGTCCGCGCCCCGCACCGCCCCGGCCAGATCGGTGAAAAAGCTCAGGCGGTCCTGCGCGGCCTGGGTCTGCTCGGGCGTGGCCTGGAGGTCTTGCTGGTAGCGCGCCGTCAGCCCCTGCATGGTGGCCCTGGCGCGGGTGATGGCCTCGTCGCTCACGTCGTACACGCGCACGCCGAAGCCGTGAAAGGCCGTCTGAAAGGCGATCTGCGAACCCAGCACGCCACTGCCGCACACGGCGACGGTTCTGATGGTCATGGTCGATCCTCCTGGCCGCTCCGTCCACGCCGCTCCGTCTACAGGGGCGGCCTGTTCCGTTGCCCCCGGAGCCTACCCCCACGCTCCCGGTTGCGGGCGGCCTGCTGACCGGACCCTTAAAGGACGATGAGGGGGAGGCCCCCGCTGCCTGCCTGGGCAGGGGCAACGCGGGCAGCGGCGGAGACGGAGGCGGGGGCCCGGGACGGTTGGCGGCGGGCACCCGGAGTGACCGCCCGTTGAAGGCGCCAGTAGGGAGAAACCCCGTACTCTGGGAGACGAAGCGCCGGGCACTCCCGCCCGTTGCCCCGTTTCGGTGTCCAGACATGGACGTCTGGTCAGGAACGTGGACGGGTCCGGGAGGCACCGTCCGGTGGGGAGGTGGAAGGTGCGGCAGGAGGTGACCCTGGGTATAGGCCGGGCGCTGCGGGCCGTGACGTCCCGGCGGGCGGGGGTGGCTGTAGGACTGTGGGGCGAGCCGGGCATCGGCAAGAGCCACGCGGCAGCCGAACTCCTGCGCGAGCTGCCTTGCGCCCACCGCAGCCTGCGCGCCATTTGCCCCCTGCCGGGCGTCGTGGCGGCCCTGCCCCACCCCCACCGGCTCCCCGGGTGGGCCGGGCGTTCGCTCGAACGGCTGCTGGCAGGCGAGTCCGCCGACCCGGCCCTGGTGGTCGACACCCTGGTCGCCATCCTGACCGGGTCGGCGCCCGTCGTCCTGCACCTGGACGATCTGCACGAGGCGTCTCCCGAACGCGCGGCGCTCGTCGTGGCCCTTGCCGGGGCCGTGACGCGTTCCCGTGGGGTGGGGCTGCTGGTCGGAAGCCGCCAGGCGCTGCCCGAGCCTTTCGTGGTCTACCGCCTGCCGCCCCTGGGCCGGGAGGAGTCGGCCCACCTGCTGGAGGGGCAGGCCCACGGACGCCTGCCGCCGGAGGGCCTGGCGTGGGTCTACGCCCGTGCCCGGGGCAACCCACTGTTCACGCTGGAGTTCTGGCGGTACCTGACGCGCCAGGGGCACTTCTGGTCGGACGGGCGGCGCTGGCACTGGCGCGCGCCGCCCGGCGACACCACCCCTGCCAGCGTGGACGCCATCGTCGCGCAGACCCTGGCGGACCTCGGGGAGGGCGTGGTGCGGGAGGCGCTGCGTGTCCGGGCCGTGCTGGGCGAAGCTGGTGACGACGGGGCGCTGTGGGGCCGGGTGGCGGGCCTGACCCCCACCGAACTCGCGCGCGTCCGGGCGCGGCTTCAAGCCCACGGCCTCCTTCAGGACACCCACTTCGCCCATCCGCTGTTCGGGGAGGTGGCGCGGGCGCAGACCCCCCCGCAGGTGCGGCGAGAGATCGCCCGCCGCGCCGTCCGGGAGCTGAAGGACGACCCCGGACGCGCGGCCGGGTTCGCCGAGGCAGCAGAGCTGGAGACGGCGCAGGTTCGCCCGCTGCTGGAGGCGGCCCGCCGACAGGCCGAGGCCCGGGGGGACCGGGCAGGCGCCGCACGCTGGCTTGTCCGGTTGCTGGCTTACCTGGAGACCCCCGAGCGGATGAGGGTGGCGTTGCAGGCCGCGCGCGACCTGCTGCTCTTCGACCTCGGGCAGGCCGACACCCTCTCGGGCATCGCCGCGTCCGCAACGCCGCCCGACCCGCAGGCCCTGATCTTCCGGGCGGAGGTGCTCGCCCGCCTGGGGCAGACCGGGGACGCCGAGGCGCTGCTGAACAAAGTGCCCGACGCGCCCGGGGTGGCCGAGGCGCGCTGGCGGACCCTGATCTTCGTCCGGCACCTGCGCGGCCGCCGGGGGGACCTGCTCGCGCTGTACGCGGCGCATCCCGAGTTCCACGCCGCAGCCGATACCTTTACCCTCTCGCACGTCTGCTTCGCCCTGAGCAGCCTGGGCCGGGCAGCCGAGGCCGAGCCTCTCGTGGAGCGGCTGCTGGCCCGCGAGCACGAGGGGGCGCGCGAGCGCAACGTCGCCTGGAATCTACGGGGCATCACCTCCACCCGGCAGGGGCGACTGGAGGAGGGGGCCGCCGCCTTCAGGCAGGCGCTGCGGTACGCCCGGGGCGACGGCAGCCCCGGGGTGATTGCCCAGGCGCTGAGAAACCACGCCCTCGCCTGCCGCAGGCTCGGTCAGCTGGAAGAGGCCCGCAAGAGCCTGCGCGAGGCCCTCGACCACAGCGCCCAGGCCGGGAATCTGCGTTTCTATACCCAGGTGCAAGACAGCCTGGCCCGCCTGCTGGTGGACGAGGGTCAGTGGCGCGAGGCCGAGGCGCGCTTCGAGGGAAGCGGGGCGGTCTACGCGCGGCACGACCTTCTCTCGCCGCGCTGCGAGAACCACCTCGACCTCGCCTCGCTGTACCTCGACTGGCAGCCCGCCGCGGGGCCGCCGCTGGCCCGGCGGCACGCCCAGGCGGGCCTGACCCTGGCCCGCGAGATCGGCGCCCCGAACCTGCTGGCCTGGGGGCTGACCTGCGCTGCCCGCGCCGAGGCGTGGAACCGCGACGCCGCAGGGGCGCTGGCCCTGGCCGAGGAGTGCCGGGCCCTCGCCGGGCAGCACCCGGACGAGACGGCGCGGAGCTGGTACGGTCTGGGCGCGGCCCTGGAGGCGGCCGGGCGGACCGGGGAGGCCTGCCGGGCCTACCTCACCGCGTCGGAGGTGTATGCCCAGGAGGGCGACGCCGCGCTCGCCCAGCGCAGTGGGCTGGAGGCCGACCGCTTGCGGGATGACGGGGAGGCGGCCCGCCCTCGCCACGCCTGGTTCCGGGCGCGGGGCCTGCTGGGGGGCGCCCGGCTGGCCGAACGGTATTTCCCCGCGCTGACGCAGGAGGAGACGGCCCCGGGTCACCCTGCTCCCCGCCTCCTGCTGCGGGTTTTGGGAAGGCCGGCTCTGGAGCAAGGCGGCCAGCCCGTCGCGGGGCGCGGCAGAAAGCGCCTGGAGCTGCTCTGTTACCTGCTGGAAGCCCGGCTGAGCGGCCAGGCCGAGGTCAGGGTGCTCCATCTCCTCGACGCCTTTTACCCCCATGAGGCCGAAGTGCAGGCCAAGCTCACCCTGCGCCAGCACATCTACCTGATCCGGGGCCAGCTCGGCGCGGACAGCGTGTGCAGCACCCCCGGCGGCTACCGGCTGGGCGACGACGTGACCTCGGACGCGGAAGGCTTCCTGGCGAGCGGCGACGCGGCCCTGTGGCGCGGGCCGTACCTGGAGGGACTCGGCGAGGGCTGGCACCCGCAGGCCCGCGAGGCGCTGACGCTGGCCCTGCGCGCCGGGGTGGAGCGCCGGGCGGGCACGGACGCGCGGGAGGCGGCGCGGCTGGGGGCCATCCTGCTGGAGATGGAACCTTACGACCCGGCGGCGCTGCGGCTGACCCTGGAGGCCCTGCGCGGGAGCGGGCAGCCCCGCGCGGCCACGGCGCTCTACGCCCGGCAGCGCACAGAGTGGGCCGAGATCGGCCTGACGCTTCCCCCCACGCCGGAGGCGTTCCTGACGGCCCCCCCGTGACCAGCCCGACCTCCCGCTAGGCCGGAGTCGCCCCGCCCGGCTCCCGGCGCTGCTCCAGCTCCCAGTAGGAGCGGACCTTCTCGTCAAGGTAGGTCAGGTGCCCTTCCAGCTCGGCGAGGCGGGCCATCAGGTCCTGACGGTGTGCCGCCAGCAGCTCATAGCGCGCCCCGAAGCTGGCCTGCCCCTCGCGTTCCAGGGCCACGAAGGCGCGCATCTGCTCTATGGGCATCCCGGTGCGGCGCAGCATGGTCAGGAAGCGCACCCGGCCCAGGTCGCCGTGTAGAAGCGGTGGCCGCTGCTCGACCGTCCCGGTGGGGTCAGCAGCCCGGCCCGCTCGTGGGAGCGCAGGGGATGGACCGTGACGCCGCTGTGCCGCGCGGCACAGCAAAAGGCGTGCGCTCAGGCAGGATCGGGCCATCCTCGCGGCCCGCCCCGACCAGGTTGCCCCTCTGCGCGGGGCGCGGAGGCGGGGGTTGCAAAATGAAACATCGGCTTGTTCGGCACCGCCGCCGGGAGCATCCGCACGCAGGCCCGGGAAGCCGCGCGCGGCGCCGGTCAATGGCCGCGCGCAAGGCTGGCAGGCCCAGCGGGCCGTACCCGTGGGTGGGCGATGCATGGGCAGCGCCTGGAGCGCGGCCATGTACGCCTGGTGCCGCACACTCTCGGGCGCGGGCAGCGGGACGTAGGCCAGGTCGGGGGGCGGGCCGGGTAATCCGCCAGAGGTCGGCGCGGCCCTGAAGGGCAGGCTCAGCGCGCCGGCTCCCGGGGGCAGGGCCGGGGTGCCGCGCGCCCCTTGCCGGGTGACCAGAAACCTGTCGTCGCGCAGACTCGGTGTAGGCGGCCGTGACGGTCGTGCGGCTGACCCCCAGCGCGGCGGCCAGCTCCCGCTCGCCGGGCAGCCGGGTTTCTAGCGGCAGCCGCCCGCCGAGGATGGATTGACGCGGCGCCGCCAGGTCCCGGCACGCGGGGCCACCGGCAGACCACTGCCCCAGCACACCCCGCAGCGTCACCACATTCAGCCCGCGCGTCATAGGCCCCTTTACCTCAACTGGCTATGGAAGAGGGGGCCGGTTCCGAAGACGCTGGGCGGCATGAACACGCGACCGCTTACCCGGCTCAGCGTGAGCGGCCCTCCGTCCGGCCTCGTGTCCCCTCCTCCTTGATCGAGTTTTGATCGGCCTCTCACGACACTGCGTCCCGGGGTGAGGCAGTGCGCCCCACAGGTGAAGGAGTCGGCATGGGTCCCTGAGCACACGGCCGGCAAGAAACGGCGAGGAGAAGCAGAGCCATTCGGAGCGGCCCGGCCACGCGGCAGACAGCGGCGCGGCTGGAGCCTGCGACCTGCCGGGTTTCCGGCGAAGGAAGGCGAGATGAACAAGCACGTCACACCCGCACACTCCCTGCTGGCCGGGGCGCTTCTCGGCCCGCTGCTGCTCGCCGCCTGTGCGGGCCAACCCGCCCCCACAGTCCCCACCCCGGGCGGGGAAACCCGGCAGCTTCAGCTGCGCGGCAAGACCGTCACCGTGGACGTGGTGGGAGAGTACGCCACCGTCGAGGGCGACATCCTCGTGGGCAAGCTGGCGGACCTGGAGCGGGGCAAGCTCAGCCCGCAGAGCGTCTTCCGGGACGCGCCGCAGGACTACCGCTGGCCGGGGGGCGTCATTCCCTTCGCCTTCGGGGCGAGCGTCACTGCCCGGGGGCGGGAGAACGCCCTGACTGCGATGCGCGCCTGGGAGGCCGTCACGCCGATCCGCTTCGTGGCGCGCTCGTCGGAGGCCGACTTCATCAACTTCCAGGCGGGCACCCAGGCCGGCTGGTGCTTCTCCTCCATCGGGCGGCAGGGCGGGGAACAGGCGGTGCTACTGACCTCCTCGGGCGACTGCTCGGCGGCGACGCTGACGCACGAACTCGGGCACACCATCGGCCTGTGGCACGAGCAGACGCGCGAGGACCGCAGCCAGCACATCAATATCCAGTGGGCGAACCTCCGGGACGGGCTGTGCCGCAGCGCCTTCGAGGAAAAGCACATCAGCGACGGGCTGGACATTGGCGCCTACGACCTGAACTCCTTGATGCACTACGACCGCTTCGGGTGCAGCGTGAACGGCAACCCCGTGTACGACTCGATTCCGGCGGGCCTGCCCATGAACGGTGGCGAGAGCATCAGCCCGCTCGACCGCGCAGCGGTGGACTGGCTGCACCTGAGGAATTGGATCGTCTCCGACGGCGGGGCGAGGATGTGGCGCAACTTCGGCGGGTCATCCCACCAGGCTGCCGACCTCGCCACCGGGGACTTCAACGGGGACGGACGCACGGACCTCTTCACGGTGGACACCAGCCGCTGCATGTGGTTCGTGGCTCTCTCGCAAGGCACCGTCGCCGCCCCCTGGACCACCCTGAACAGCGGGGTCTGCCAGGGGCTTGACCGCCTGGTCCTGGGGGACTTCGACGGGGACCGCCGGACCGACGTGTTCATCGCGGCCGGGGGGACGTGGTACCTCTCGCGCGGCGGGGTGGAGGGCTGGACCGAATGGAACACCTCCCGCGTGGACCCCTGGCAGCTCTCGTTCGGAGATTTCGACGGGGACGGACGCACGGACGTATTCAACGCGACCGGGAAGGTCTGGAACGTCTCCTATGGCGGCTCGACGGGGTGGCAGCGCCTGAACACCTCGGCGGTCAAGGCGCCCAACCTGGTCTTTCGGGACTTCGACGGCGACGGACGCACCGACGTGTTCCGCACGACCAATGGGACGTGGTGGGTGTCGTACGGCGGCACCGAACCCTGGGCCGAGCTGAACACCTCCAGCGCCCCCCTGAGCGCCCTGAAGTTCGGGGACTTCGACGGCGACCGCCGCACCGACATCTACCGCACGGACGCGCGGTGGGGCTGGGTGGTCTCGTCCGGCGGGAGCGGCCCCTGGACCCCCCTGCCCGACTTCCTGCGAATGCCGCCCTTCACCGCCCCGCCCAGCGGTTTCGTCTTCGGCGACTTCGACGGCGACGGGCGGCGCGACGTGCTGGGCACGCTTCGGTAAACCCTTCCTCCACGACCAAAGGAGTTCGCATGTCCGGACTGTTCCTCCTGCCGCTGCTCGCCGCCCCGCTGCTCTTCGCCGCGCACATTCAGGCGGACCGGCTCGTCCGGCCCCGGCGCACCGCCGCGCCCCACACACCCGCCCGACTGGGCATCGCCCACTGGGAGGACGTGAGCTTCACCACCGGGGACGGGCTGACCCTGCGCGGCTGGTTCGTCCCGCCCCGTCCGGACTCGGGCGGCGCGGCCGTCGTGTGCGCGCACGGCACCGCCGGGCACCGGGGACACCTGCTGGCCCACGCGGCGGCCCTGCACGCCGAGGGCTACGGGGCGCTGCTCTTCGACCTGCGTGCCCACGGCGAGTCGGACGGAAGCGTCAGCGGCGTGGGCTTGCATGAGCACCGCGACGTGCTCGCCGCGCTCGAATACGTGCGCTCGCGCCCCGACGTGGACGCGCGGCGGGTCGCGTTGCTGGGACACTCGATGGGCGGCGCCGCCGTGCTGCGGGCCGCCGCGCGCACGCCCCACGCGCGGGCGGTGGTGTCCATCGCCAGCGCGGCGAGTCTCGCGGAGAATGTGGCCTCGGGCGTCCGGGCCTTCACGCATCTGCCCGCCTTTCCACTCGCGCCGCTGGTCGTGTGGGTGGCCGAGCGGCGGACCCGGGGCCGGATGCGCGACATGCGGCCCGTGGCAGACGCGGCGAGGCTGCGAGATCAGCCCCTGCTGCTGATCCACGGGGACGCCGACCGGGTGGTGGGCATCGAGAACGGGCGGCGGCTGCGGGAAGCCCACGGAAGCGCGCAGCTGCTGGAGATTGCGGGCGCGGGTCACCTGGGCGTGATCGGCCCGCGGCACCTGGCCCGGTACCATGGGGCAATGCTGGGCTTCCTGCGCCTGCATCTGCGGTCAGGGACAACCGCTGCTGCTGCTGCGGCTGGGACGCCGACCTTTGAACACGGGCCGCCCAGAGGCGCACCTGAACAGGCCGAGCAGGAGACGGTCCACACCTGACCCCCGTGATGAAGGCCGCCGCTCGTGATGGCCAGCGGCGGTCCGTTTCGTCGGGGAAGGATGGGCTGACCTGGACCCTCTCGCCTGGACCCTCTCGTCGCCCCCCCGACGCCCCGCTCAGGGCCTCCAGCGCGCTAGGCAGGGGGACACCGGTGGGATCAACCCCTGGTGATGGTGGGCCGTCATGAACACGGAGCCGTGCTGGGCGTCTTCGTCCAGAAAGACCACGGCACCGAGGTCGCCCGATCGTTTTTCGCTCGTCTGCGGCGAGTCGCCCTTCTTCTGCCTCCCAGCCTGCGGCCCGCTGTGCCACCCGGCTGGCACCGCAGACAGGGGCCAGGTCACCCCTCCTTCCGACTTGGACCGCCTTTTCTCCAGCGTCCAGGGCAGGACGGTTCCCGACTGGTCGCCCCCCGCCAGTGGTGGACGGGGCTTCCTCGCCGCCTAGTGCCCGGCCAGCGGCGGCCACGACCAAGGGCGAGACCACCAGCACGTCCGTGACGCCCGGCCCGGCTCGGGGGGCCGCCCACCGGAAACTGTGGCGACGGCTGCGGAGGTGGGCTTCAGTACCTCGTCAGGCCCGCCAGCCCGCCGTACTCCCGGACCAGCCGCTCGGCGTGCTCCCCCTGGACCCGGCGCACGTCCAGGCCGTAGAGCGACTGAAGCTGCGGCAGGACTTCTTCCAGCGTGACCCGCTCCATCAGGGAGCCGTCGAGGGGGCTTTCTTGCACGTCCTTGCGGGCCGTGAAGTAGGGCACCTCCGGGTTGTGGCTGCGGTAAATGTGAAGCTGGGAGCCGTCCTCGGGGATGACGAGCTGGTAGACGCGGCCCTGCTGCACCATCTCCAGTACCCGTTCCATCTCCATGACCCCCTGCTCCTGAAGCTGCGCCATCAAGCGGGCCTGCTGCGCCTGGCCGAAGTCCTCCAGCAGCGGCCTCAGCCGGTCCAGCAGCATCTGGTCCGGGGCCATCCCGGTGCCGACCTCCACGTTCGTCTCGCCGATCACCTCGAAGGAGGCGGCCTGCGGAATCTCGGCGCGGAACTCGGCCAGACGCGAGACGGGGCCGACCAGGATCAGGTGCTCCAGGCCCTGCTCCTTGAGTTCCCGGGACAGCTCCTGCGCCATGTCGTTGTAAAAGCGCTGTTGCAGGGCGTCGAGGTGACGCTGGAAAAACTCCACGCCGCTGTCGCTGCGCGGTCCAGTCCCCTGCACGCCAAAGCCGCTGCCGTCCTGGGCGCGGGCCGCCCCCTGGGCACCCGGCACGGCGGTGGTGGCGGCCGTGAGGTCGTCGCGGTCCACGTTGTCCAGCTCGGTGTGGCGCTCGCGGCGCAGTTCGGTCAGCTCACCCTGTTCCAGCACGAACAGCCGCGCCCAGTCGCGGTCCACGGCCAGCACGCCCATCCGGGGCACGGCCTCGGTGACCGCCCGGACAAGGGCAGGGAGCGGGTGGCCGAAGTGGAAGCGCTCGGGAAGGTCGAGCTGCACGTCGAAGCGCTCGTCGATTCCTTCGCCCAGCACGTACACGGCGCTTTTGCCACGGGCCTCCCGGGCGCGGGGCAGGTCGTCGAGGAGGCGCCCGGCCAGGGTGGGCGGCACGCCGAGGTCGTTCAGGGCGCTCTTGACCCGGGTGGTCAGGGCGTCGCCGTGGTTGTCCTGATCGGCCGGGTTGACGTGCACCACGGCCATCAGCACGGACTGGCCCCTGGGCAGGGACGCGAGGCGGTCAAGGTCCTGGGGGGTGATCATGTCGTCTCCTTCGTGAAGGGGCAACGCCGATCGGGTGAGGGCGAGCCTCCATCATAAGGGCAGACCGGCCGAACCCGCGCCGCGCGGTGAGGGCCGCTCCGGCGGGGAACGGCCGCACCACCCAGTCCCCGCCGATTCGCAGGGCGCAGCGAGGCGGAGCCGCCCCTCACCAATCCGTTCTCATGCTGGAACCGGACAGGGTGGGCCGCCTAGCCGCAGTCGGCGACCCTGCGCTAGCCGAGATGTGAACATCATGTGAGACTGGAAGCCTGACAGATCCATGACATCCCGGGCCGCCGCCCGGGGCATGGGGCCACCGCCTGCCCGCCGAGGCGGTCGCTCAACGGCACGGTGCCACGCGGTCTGAAGTGGAGCTGACACGACGAAAACGGGGGTTCAGGCCAGGTGGAGGACGCCGGACCACCGGGCGCAAGGGCGCCTCCGGATGCCCTGGCGGCCGGAGCGGTTCTGCCGCCCTGACCCCGCGCAGGGTGAACGGTCACCCACCTGAGGCCGCAACGGGGCACCTCCCCCGGAACGCGGGCGCCGCCGCCGGGCACGCGGTTTGGCGGCGTCGGTGGTGGACCGGGTGGGGCTTGGACAACCTCCCCAGCTGTGATGGAGATGTGACCGAGTGTAAGAAAGATGTGAAATCGGACCTTCTACGCTCTGTTCATTCGTTGGACGTGAAACGAATAACCGCTGTCGCCGCTTCCGGACCTCCAGGCCCCGCTGCGGACCACCCCCAGACCGTCTGGCGGTGCGGCGGCTCAGGCATGGCGCGCGGTCTGCCCAGCCGTGGCCCTCCGGGGGGCAGGGGCAGGGCGGCGACCGACCTTCCCGCCTGCGGGCCGCAGACCGTTCCCGCAGCTCCCCTTCCCCCCTCTCCCCCCCCCCTTCCGAGGTACAGCCGTGGCCCGCATTCTGATTGTGGACGATTCTCCCGCCGACCTGAAACTGATGGAAAGTGTGCTTCAGACGACGCCCCACACGGTCGTGACCCTGAACGACCCGGCCCGCGTGGAGGAGGTGGTGGCCCGCGAGCGCCCCGACCTGCTGCTGCTCGACGTGGTGATGCCCGGCCGCAACGGCTACGAGGTGATGCGCGGACTGCGCCGCGGCGCCCCAGGCAACCTGAAGGTGATTCTGGTGTCCAGCAAGGGCAACGACAGCGACGTGAAATGGGGCCTGCGCCAGGGCGCCGACGACTACCTGGTCAAGCCCTACACCCCGGATCAGGCGCTGGGCGCCGTGGCCCGGCAGATCGGGTAAGGCCCGTGCCGCGCGCCCTGGTGTTCCGGATCGGCACGCAGCGACTGGCGCTGCCCGAAGGCGGAAAACGCGAGGTTCTGGAACGCGGACCGGCGCTGCCCCTGCCGCACGGCGCCGGGCTGCTGCTGGGCCTGACGGCGCTGCAAGGGCGCGCGGTGCCGCTGCTCGACCTCGCTGGCCTGCTGGGGCTTCCGGCGCCCGGGGGCACCCTCACGCTGCTGGTGGACCTGGCGGCGGACCGGGCCGCCGACCGGGCGGACGAGGCGGTCGCCTGGCCGGTAGACGCGGTCGAGGGGCTTCAGGACCTCTCCCCCGAGGCGGGCCACCCACCCGGCGCGGGCGAAGCGGCGACCGAACCGCGCCTGCTGGACCTCCCGGCGCTGCTCGAGCAGGTACGCGGCGCGCTTCAGCCCCAGCCCTAGCCTTGCTTGACCCTCACCCCCCAGAGGCGCCGCCGGCCTGACCGACAGGCAGGGCCGCAGGCCGCGCCGCTTTTTTTTCCCAGGAGTATGTCATGCCTATTTTTCCCCGTTTGCCCCGGCGCCTTTCGCCCCCGCGCCTCCCCGTGCCCCGCGCCGCGACCCCGGCCGCCGGCTCCCCGACCTCACGCGGCGCCCGGCTGGCCCTGAGCGCGGCGCTGCTGGCGGGCCTGAGCGCCGCCGGGGCGCAGAGCACGCCGCGCGCCGCACCGATCAAGATCGGCATGAGCGCGGCCTTTACCGGGGCCTCGGCTGGTCTGGGCACCGAGTACTACCGGGGAGCCAAGGCCTATTTCGACGAGGTGAACGCCGGGGGCGGGGTGGGCGGCCGCCGCCTGCAACTCGTCGCCCTCGACGACGCCTACCAGCCCACCCAGGCAGTGACCAACACCGTCCAGTTGATCGAGCGCGAAAAGGTCTTCGCGCTGTTCAACTACGTGGGCACGCCCACCCTGACGGCCGCCCTGCCGGTCCTCAAGTCGCTGGGCACCCAGCAGATCAGCCTGATCGGCAACCTGACCGGGGCGCAGGTTCAGCGGACGCTGCCCTACAGCAGCGACGTCTTTAACATCCGGCCCTCCTACCGCGAGGAGATGGAGGCCCAGGTCGAGCAGCTGTGGGCCGCCGGGTTCCGCAAGTTCGGGGTGTTCTACCAGCTCGACGCCTACGGCCGCAGCGGGACCGACGCGGTGGCGCGCGCCCTTGCCAAACGCGGGGCGCGCATCACGGCGGAAGCCACCTACCGGCGCGGGGCGACCGCCGACGCGGACATGGGCGCGGCCATGCGCCACCTGCGTGAGGCCGACGTGGAGGTCGTGCTGTGCACCGGGGCCTACCAGGGCGTGGCGGCCTTTATCCGCAGCGCGCGCGACGCGAGCTGGGGCGTGCCCATCACCAACCTGTCGTTCGTGAGCGCCGACAACCTGCTGGAGCTGCTCCAGGCCAGCGGGCGCCAGCGTGGGCGCGACTACACCCAGGCGCTGTTCAACACCCAGGTCGTGCCGTCCTACGCCGACACCCGGTACGCGGGCGTGCGCGAGTACCGCCAGCTGATGGACAAGTGGAAACCCCAGCTGCCAGCCACGCTGCGCGACAAGACCTACAAACCGGCCGCCTACAGCTTCGTGGGTCTGGAGGGCTTCCTGAACGCCAAGGTCATCGTTCACGCGCTGCGGGCCAGCGGCAGCCCCCTCACCCAGGCCCGGTTCCGCAGCGCGCTGGAGCGCACCTCGAAGCTCGACCTGGGCCTGGCCGAGCCGGTGTCGTTCAGCCGGGACCGGCACCAGGGGCTGCAACAGGTCTACCTGACGGCGGTCAAGGGCGGGCGCTGGGTCACCGTGGACCGCTGGAACGCCGCGCCGTAACGGCCCTGCCGGGGGGCCGCTTTCGCCCCGGAACCGCCCCGCCCCTTCCCGCTTTTCCCTCCCCCTGGAGAGTCCCCCCATGTCCAATCCCACGATCAGCCCCACGGCCAGCACTGCCGAGTCCGGCAGCCTCGCTCCCCGTTCCCCCGGCATCCGCCGCCTCACCGCGCGGCTGGGGCAGGGCCGCTTCTTCGGCCTGCAACGCCGCGTCACGCTGTACCTCTCCGGCCTCATCGTCGTCCTGACCGCCACCGGCATCGCCGTGTCGGTCAGCGGCCTGCGCGACTCGCTGAGCACCGAGTACCGCACCAAGGGCGAGGCGATCGCCCAGTCGCTGGTGAGCGTCACGCCCAACTACCTGGCGACGCAGGACGTGAGCCAGCTTCAGAGCCTGATCGACGACTACGCGCAGGTGGCGGGCGTGGCCTACGTCGTGGTGCTGGACAACCAGGACCGGCCCATCGCCCACACCTTCGCACCCTTCATCCCGGCCGAGCTGCTGAACGAGGAAGAGGGCGGAAGCCACGCCGACAACGCCGAGCAGCGCCTGAGCTACCAGGACCCCGAGACGGGCCGGGTGCGCAACGTGCTGAGCATCGACCGCTCGGTGTCGGGCGGGCAGCTCGGCGAGGTGCTGGTGGGCATGGACCTGGGCGTGATCGCCGCGCAGCAGCGCCGCGCCACCCTGCTGCTCGCCGGAGCCTTGCTGCTGGCGGGCGCGCTGGCCCTGGTCGGCGGCATCGTGTTCACCCGGCGCCTGGTGCGCCCGATTCAGAAGCTGGCCTCGCTCTCGGGGCGGGTGGCGCAGGGCGACCTCAGCCAGCGCGCGGGGCTGCGCTCCAACGACGAGATCGGCCTGCTCGCCACCTCCTTTGACAGCGCCATCGACCAGCTTCAGCACAACGAGGCGAAAAACGAGCAGGAGCGCGCGGAGGCCCAGAAGCTTCAGCAGAACATCGGGGAATTTCTCGACGTGACCATGAACATCGCCGAGGGGGACCTGACCCAGCGCGGCCGGGTGACCGAGGACGTGCTGGGCAACGTGGTGGACTCCATCAACCTGATGGTGGACGAACTCGCGCAGGTGTTGCGCGAGGTGCAGCAGGCCGCCGCGTCGGTGAGCAGCGGCAGCGTGTCGATGCTGGGCACCACCGAACAGATCGCCCAGGGCGCGCAGACCACCCTGGCGGCGACCCGGCAGGTGAGCGCGCAGGTGGGCGAGGTGACGGGCGGGATTCGCGCCGCCGCCCGCAGCGCCGAGGAAAGCGCCCAGGCGGCCCGGCAGGCGCTCGCGGCCTCCGAGCAGGGGCAGCAGGCGGTGCTCGAAACCCTGGACGGCATGCAGAACATCCGCCGCGAGGTGCAGGGGGTCGCGCGGCGCATCAAGACGCTGGGCGAGCGCTCGCTGGAGATTCAGGAGATCGTGGACACCATCTCGCGCCTTTCCTCGCAGACCAACCTGCTGGCGCTCAACGCGGCCATCGAGGCCGCCGGGGCGGGCGCGGCGGGCAGCCGCTTTGCCATCGTCGCCGACGAGGTGCGCAAGCTCGCGGACTCCTCGGCGCAGGCCACCGCGCGCATCTCGACGCTGATCAAGACCGTGCAGCTGGAGATTCAGGAGGTCGTCACCAGCGTCGAGGACGGCACCCGCGAGGTCGAGCAGGGCTACCGGGTGGCGGGCACGGCGGGCGAGCAGCTGCGCGAACTCGGGCGCCTGGCGCAGCAGTCGGCCGAACTTTCCGAGCGCATCCGCGCGGCGACCTCCGCCCAGGTGAGCCAGGTCGAGCAGGTGGGCGGCGCCGTGCAGGGCATCGAGCAGGTCGCGGCCCAGGCGGGCCAGGCCGTCAGCGAGGGCCGCTCCTCGGCCGAGCAGCTTCAGCGCCTCGCGCGGCAGCTCGACGAGAGCCTGACCCGCTTCCGCCTGCCCGTCTGAGCGGGTGGGGAAAGCCCGCACCGGGGGCGGGGCAAGCAGTCTGCCCCCTGGCCTGCGGCACCCCCCCCACCCCGTTTCCCGCCCGAAGAGGAGAGGCCCCGTGGACCCTGACCTGACCGAAACTTTTTTGCAAGACGCCGCCAGCGTGCTGGGCGCCCTGGAAGACGCGACCGTGCAGCTGTGGCTCGAAGAGGGCCGCCCCGGCGCGCTGCGCGACCTCGCGGTGCTCAGCCACCGCCTGCGCGGCACCGCCGCCCTGTACGGCCACCCGCAGACGGCGGCGCTGGCGGGCGTGCTGGAGCGGCTGCTCGAAGGCCGCGCGGGCTTCGGCGCCGAGGTGACCAGCGCGCTGGTGGGACTGCTGGAAACGGCGCAGCTGTGTCTGGCGGCGGCCCTGACCCGGCTGCGCGCGGGCCAGAGCGAGGGCGACGTGGGCCTGGACTTCTCGCGGCGGGGCGGCGCGGCCCAGCTCGGCGCGCTGCTGCGGGCCTACCCCCAGAGCTTTCGCCCGGTCGCGCCGGACGGGGAGGCGGAGGCGGCCTCCTCCGGCCCGGAAGCCTCCGTGCCCTTTGCCCAGACCCAGCCGGACCTGTGGGCCTTTTTCGCGCCGGAAGCCCGCGAGCTGATCGAGACCCTGCGCGGACAGCTCGCGGAGGACCAGCCGGACCTCAACGCGATGTTCCGCGCCGCGCACACCCTCAAGGGCAGCGCGGCGATGGTGGGCCTGGCCCCCCTGGGGCAGCTCGGGCACACCCTGGAAGACCTGCTGGGCCAGGTGCGCGAGGAGGCGCTGGCGCTGGCGCGCGCCGCGCCGCTGCTGGGCGCGGGCCTGGTGCTGGCCGAGCGGCTGCTTGACCAGGCCGAGGGGAGCAGCCCGGCGGCGGGCGCGGGCGCGCTGGACGGTGCCGCGCTGGACGCAACCCAGCTGGACGGGGCCGTCCTGGACAGGTACGCCGCGCAGGTTCAGGCGCTGCTCAGCGGGCAGCCGACCGGGGCGGGGGTGGGGGCAGGAGCAGGAGCAGGGGTGGGCGCGCCGGACGAGGCCGCCGCGCCGCTGGCCCGCCTGACCGTGCGGCTGGACGGCGAGCAGCTGGGCGCCTTGCAGCAGCACGTGGCGCGGCTGGTCACGGGCCGCGCCCGGCTGGGCACGCTGCTCACGCAGCAGCGCACCCTGGCCGAACAGCTGGATGAGGCGCACGCCCGCATCCAGCAGACCATCCGCGACTTCGAGGAACGGCACCTCAACCCCACCCTCGGCGCGGCGCCCGCTGCCGGACCGCAGGCGGCCGGGGACGGGGGCGGGGCGCCGGACCGGGCGCCGCGTTTTGCGGACTTCAGCGTGCTGGAACTCGACAGCTACAGCGACCTGAACGTGCTGGCGCGCTCGCTGACCGAACTCAGCGCCGACCTCAGCGAGATCCGCTCGCAGGGCCGCGCGCACCTGGCCCAGCTGGGCGACGAGCTGACCGGCCTGGAAAAAGTCACCCGCGCGCTGCGCGGCGACGTCAGCCGCGCCCGGCTGACCCGGCTGGGCCGCGCCACCGCCCCGCTGCACCGCTGGGTGCGCGAGCGCGGCGGCCTCAGGCTGCACGTGGAGGGCGAGGACCTGCAACTCGACGCCGCGACCGTGCCGCCGCTGGCGCAGGCGCTGCTGCACCTGGTCACCAACGCGGCCACCCACGGCCTGGAGCCGCAGGACGAGCGGACGGCGCTGGGCAAACCGGCCCTGGGCGCCGTCACGGTCACGGCGCGCGCCGAGGGCGGCCAGCTGACCGTGACCGTCCAAGACGACGGCCGGGGCCTGCCGCTGGCCGCGCTGCGCGAACGGGCGCTGGCCGCCGGGCACCTCAGCGCCGCCGAACTGGCCGGGCTGTCGGCGGCGCAAACGGCGCAGCTCGCCTTCCTGCCGGGCCTCAGCACCGCCCGGTCCCTGACCCGCGAGGCCGGGCGCGGCGTGGGCATGGACGCCGTTCGCAGCGCCGTGGAGGCGCTGGGCGGGGAGGTCCGCCTGGACACGCGGGCGGGGGCAGGCACCACCGTCACGCTGGCGCTGCCGCTCGCCCAGCAGATCGCCGACGTGCTGGTGGCCCGCGTGGGCGGGGTGCGGGTCGCGCTGCTGGTCAGCCAGGTGCAGGGCCTGCGCCCCCTGGAGGGGGACACTGCCGCTGCCGCCGGGGAAGGCGACCCCGCCGCACCCGGCGCCGTGGCCGATCTGCACGCCCTCTGGGGCGAGGTGCCCGGGCCGCGGCGCTCGGTTGCCCGCTTGAGCAGCGCGGGTGGCCCGGTGGACGTGATCGCCGACGAGTTCACCCAGCTGGAGGAGGTCGTGCTGCGCCCGGCGGGGCGCCTGCTCGCGCCGCTGGGTTACCTCGCGGGCACCGCCGTGGGCGCGGGCGGTCAGGCGCTGCCGGTGCTCAACCCCTCGGGGCTGCTGGCGGCCGCGCGCCGTCCGGCGGCGGGGGCGGCGCTGCGGGCCGCCGACCCCGCCCCCCGCGCCCAGCGGCGCATCCTGGTCGTGGACGACAGCCTCAGCGTGCGCAAGCACCTGGGGCGCATCCTGACGCGCGCGGGCTTCGAGGTGCTCGCGGCAGCGGACGGCCGCGAGGCGCTGGGCCGCCTGCTCACCGGCGCCGATCCGGTCGACGCGGTGCTGACCGATCTGGAAATGCCGCACGCCAACGGCTTCGAGGTGATCGAGGGCCTGCGCGGCCACGGCCCCACCGCCGCCCTGCCTATCGTGGTGATGACCACCCGCACCGGCGAGAAGCACCAGCGGCTGGCGCTGGCGCTGGGCGCCGACGACTATTTCGCCAAGCCCGCCGACGAGGGCCTGCTGCTGCGGCGCCTGGACGCCCTGCTCGCCCCGGCGGCCTCCCGCGCCCGCGCCGCACGGCCGAGGTGACCGGATGCACTGCCTGATCGTCTCGCCAGACGCCCACCGCGCGCTGGCGCGGGCCACCCTGGCCCGGGCGGCGGGCGCCACGGCCGAGGTGGCGGGCGGCGGGCTGCACGCCCTGACGCAGATCGAGCGCGGCCGCCCCGACCTGGTGATTCTCGACCCCGCGCTGGACGACCTCACGCCGGGCGACCTGCTGGAGATCTTGCGCGACGACCCGGCCACCCGGACCACGCCCGTGCTGATTTCCGGTCAGCCGCCTTCCCCGGACGCGGCGCCTGCCGACCTGTGGTTTCCGCCGCAGCTCAGCCCGGCCGAGACGCTGGCCCGGGCGCTGGAGGCCGCCGGGCACCCGCCGCTGCCCTGGACGGCGCCGGAGCAGGCCCCGCTGAGCGGCCAGCTGCAAGACCTCGACCTGACCGAGCTGATCTTGTGCGTGCATGGCCTGCACCTCTCGGGCCTGCTGCTGCTGCGCGGGCCGCAGCGCGGCGGGCAGCTCACCTTCCGGCAGGGCGAGCTGCTCGACGCCGAGGACGGCCCCGACCACGGCCCCGCCGGATTCGCGCGCCTGCTGGAACCGGGCCGCGCGGGGGACTTTCACTTTCATCCCCTGGAGGCGCGGGCCTTGCAGGCCTATCCCCGCGGCCTCCAGATGCCCACCGCCCAACTTCTGATGGAGGCCGCCGTCCAGCGCGACCACCTCCACGCCCTGGAGACTTCCCCATGACCCACTCCCAGCCTGCTTCTGCCCCCCATATTCCCCCCCATCAGGTGCTGGTCGTCGACGACAGCATCAGCGTGCGCAAGGCGCTGGAGCGCATCTTGCAGACCCAGGGCATCGGGGTCCACACCGCCAACAGCGCCGAGGAGGCCCTGGCGCTGCTGGGGCAGTTGCCCCAGCCCCCCACTCTGATGATCGCGGACGTGCTGATGCCTGGCCTGAGCGGGCTGGAGCTGGCCCGCGCGGCGCAGGCCGACCACCCCGCCCTGCCGCTGATGCTGATGAGCGGCGTGGTGGACGAGGCGCTCCAGACCCAGGCGGCCGCCGTGGGCGTGACCCGGCTGCTGCGCAAGCCCTTTACCCCTGCCGAGCTGTTGCCGCTGGTCTTCGCGGTGCTGGACGCGGCGGACCCGGCGCCCGGCGACCGGGCCGAGGCGCCGCAGGCCGCCGGGACCCCCGGCACGGTCTCCGGCGGGGCCAGCCCGGCACAAGCCGCGCTGCTGGCGCGTCTGGGCGCCGAACGGGGCGTGCTGGGCAGCGGCGTATTCGGCGCGGGTGGGCAGCCACTGTCCACCCACGCGGCCGCGCTGCCCGCCCAGCTGGGCATGTACGTCCAGTTTCTGACCACGGCCGCGACCACCGCCGGGGTCCACCTGGAGGCGCGGGGGCTGGACCTGCTGCAACTGGACTTCGGGGACCGCACGCTGCTGCTGGCGCCCGTGGCCGCCGGGCACCTGGCCTGCTGGTGCACGCACGGCGCCGCGCCGCGTGTACGGGAGCTGCTGGCGCCGGGGGCCTGAGCGGCTTGCTCCCCCGCGCGGAGGCGCCGGGTGTCAGGCCCCGCCTTCCTGCGGGCCTCCCCCAGACGGCCCGGAGGTGCGGCGCAGCCGCTCGCGGGCGCGGGTTTCCACCCGGCGCAGCACGGGGTCCTGCTGCTGGCTGGGCGGAAAGACCGGGAGGGCCAAGACCACGCTCTGGGTGGGCAGCACGTCGCGCCACTGGGCGATCAGTTCCCGGTACGCCTCTCCCACCGGGCGAATGCGGCGGTCGAGGTCGTAGAGGCCGACCGGGTTGACGGTGCCGCGCGTCTGGCGCAGGGCGCTGTCCCAGTCCACCTGATCGGTCAGCGAGTACCAGGTGAAGCCCACGATGGGCAGCCCGTCGTTGCGCACCCGCAGCACGTTGGCCCACTGCTTGCGCAGCCACCTGACCGCCTCGTCGCCCTGCGGCCCCTGGCTGAAATTGGTCTCGGTGTGCATCACCGGCAGGCCGTAGCGGGCGAAGTACTGGGTGGTGAGCACCGAGTAGCCGTAGATCTCGCCCGCCCACTCGCTGCGCCCGTCGGGGTGCAGCAGGTGTTCGTTGGTGGCGTAATAGTCGTTGCCCATGATGCAGTGGTGCTTGCGGGTCTCGTCCAGAAAGAAGTGGTAGTCCGCGCGCGTCATCCCGTGGTCCATCAGGTACTCGTACATCTCCGAGGAGACCCGGTGCCCGTAGTTGAGGTCGAGACTCAGGAAGCGCACGGCGTTCATCAGCTCGGCGGGGCGGATGGCCGCCGGATTCTCGGCGTGGAAATACTCGGTGGACTCGCTCTGGATGAAGATGGCGTCGGCGCGCACCTCCAGGATGGCGCGCATGGCGAGCACGTTCGCCTTGACGATGTTGCCCAGCGCGGTCACAAAGGCCGCGTCGGTGGTCAGCTCCTCGTTCCACCAGCCGTACTTGGCCGAGAACAGGGCGCAGATGTACATCTCGTTGACAGGCGTGTACAGCTGCACCCAGGGATAGCGCAGGGCAAAGGCGCGGGCGTAGCGGGCGAACTGCGCCGGGAAGTCGGGGTTCTGGAAGTTGCCGATCCAGTCGGGCACCCCGAAGTGGCACAGGTCGGTGATGGGCACGATATCGCGCCGCCTCAGGTCGGCGTAGGTCTCGTCCGCGAAGCTCCAGTCGTAGCGGTCCGGGCCGGGCCAGCTGTGGTGGATGGGCGGGCCGTAACGCAGGTACCCGGTGCCCAGCTCCTGCACGAGGTCGAAATCCTTTTGCCACAGGCGGTAGTGCCCGCACTTGTCCATCTCGTCCACCCGGATCCGGCCGCCGCCCAGGGTGGGGGACGAGTTCTCGATGCCGGTGGCGAACATGAAGTAGATCAGGGGCGGACCTCCCGGCCCACGGGGCGCTCGCCCACCGGCGCGGCGAGGCGGCGCAGCTGCGAGAGGGCGAGCAACACGAAGGCGGCTTCCAGCCCCAGCGAGAGCACCCCCAGCGGCTCGGCCCAGTTGCCGATGTCGTCCCGGGCGCCGGGCAGCCCCACGCTGCGGGTCAGCACGTAGCCCAGCAGGGCGCCCAGCGAGATCAGCCCGCCCAGGACGTACCCCGCCCGCCAGCGGTTGCTCAGCAGCCACGCGCCCGCCGCCGCGCACCCGGCGACCAGCAGGACGTACAGCCAGCCCAGGGAGGGCGTCTCCCCGAACTTGTCGGGAATGTCCCGGAAGTGAATCCAGGCGATGGCGGCGAGCAGCAGAGGACCGGACCAGAAGCGCGGGCTGAGGGTCGCAGTGGGGGACATGGCTTCTCCTGCGGGTGAGAGAGGGCGAGACCGCCGGGCGGGGTGCGGCGGGCGGCCGGAGCGAACGGAGCCTCCAGCGCCAGCCTGAGCGCCGAAGTTCAGGGCCAGCTGAAACGCGCCTCGCGGACTGGGCGGGCGGCTTCCGGCGGCAGCGGCTGGGGACTGAGCAGCTCGTTGCGCCGCACGAAGGCGTGCATAAAGCGCCCCAGCACGCGCGTCTGGGTGCGGTAGGCCTCCACCGCCGCGCGCTTGCCCGCCACCTGGGCCGGGGTCAGATCCACCCGGGTCCAGGGCAGGCGGCGGGCCAGGGGCGGGGGGGTCAGCGGCAACGCCGGGTGCAGGCCCTTGGGCAGCGGTCACTCCAGGCCGCCGTGAACCACCCAGTAGCGCAGGCGGCCCGCCTGTCCGCGCGCCCCCAGCAGCCGCATGGCGATGTAGGAGAGGGTCCGGTGGTCACTGTGAAAGTCCTGCGGCGCGGGGACGAGCACCACGTCGGGCCGCACCCGCCCCAGCACCCGCGTCAGGTCGGCTTCCAGCGCGGCGCAGAACAGGAACCACGGAAACACCAGGTCGGTCAGGGTGAGGCCGCCCCCCCCCACGGCGCGTGCCGGAGCGGCCCGGGCGTGAGGCTTCCCAGCGCCACGTTGTTCACCAGCAGCATCAGCCCCACCGTCAGCCCCCGCCAGGCGTCCAGCGCGGCGAGGCGCCCGGTCCCGGCCGCAGCGGGGGCGGCGGGAGCGGCGGTGGAGCGGTCGGCCAGTGCGGGGGAGGTCGCCATAACGGGGGGAGGTCCTTTCGCGGCGCAAGGGGGCGCCGGGGTGGAGGGGGCGGGGTTCGCCTTGCCCTCCAGTCTGGGGACCTGGATAACGGGGAGCTGAAAGGGTCTCCCGTGGGGCCAGGGACCCCGGGCGGCGCTCAGGCCGGTTCCCCGGTCAGCGCGCGCCACTCGTCGTCGAAGAGGGTCAGGGTGAGGGTGCCGCGCAGCCGCAACCGGGCGAGGGCCACCGGGCCAACCACCTGCCCCAGGTCCCGGGGGGTCACGGCCCAGACGCGCCTCCCCTCCCGCACGAGGACGCGGGCGGGCGCGGGCGGCGCCCAGGTGCAGGTGACGGTGTGCATGGCGTCTTTCCTCCCCGGTGCGGCCGGATATCGCGGCCAGAAACGGGCGGGGCGGTGGGGCGGCGGGCGCGGGGCGCAGGCCTACAGCGGCTGCACCGACGGGGCGAACGGCGGGGGCGGGGCGGCGGGCAGGGTCCGCGGCACCGTCAGCGTCCGGTCCCCGCGCCGCAGGGTCAGGGGGACCCGGACCCCGGGGCGCTCGCCCAACAGCGCCGCTTGCAGGTCCTGCACCGAGGCCACCGCCCGGCCTCCCGCCGCTGTGATCACGTCGCCGCCCAGCCGGATGGTGCCGTCCGGAAAGCGCCGCACCCGCGCGCCTCCGCGCAGCCCGGCAGCGGCGGCGGGGCTACCCGGCTCGACCGTCTGCACCAGCAGGCCGCGGGCAGGCAGCCCCAGATCCCGGCGCGCGGCCGGGGCCAGCTCGCGCAGGTTCAGCGCCAGCAGACCGAGGTGAGGCAGGCGGATCAGCTCGCCCGCGAGCAGGCGCGGCAGCAGGCTCCTGGCGACGTTGATGGGGATGGCAAAGCCGATGCCGGCGTTTTGCCCGGTGCCCGCCGCGTCCCGGACCGGGGAGAAGATCTGCGTGTTCACCCCGATCACCTGCCCCAGTGCGTTGAGCAGCGGGCCGCCCGAGTTGCCCGGATTGATGGCGGCGTCAGTCTGAACGGCTGGCTGCGGCACCCTGTCCACCCCGGTGGGAATCATCCGCCCCACCGCCGAGACGATGCCCTGCGTGACCGTGAGGGTCAGCCCGAAGGGGGCGCCCAGCGCGGTGGCCGTCTCTCCGGCCTCCAGCGCGTCGCTGTCGCCCAGGGGGAGCGGGCGCAGGTCGGCCGGGGGCACGCCCCGCACCCGCAGCAGGGCCAGGTCGTAGTCGGGGGCGGTCCCGACCACGCTGGCCGGGTACGCCTGCTCGCGGCCGCGCAGCCGCACCAGCAGGGCCGAAGCGTCCCGCACCACGTGCTCATTGGTCAGGATATGCCCCGCGCGGTCGATCACGAAGCCTGAGCCGCTGGCGGCCGGGACCTCCACGTCGCCGGGCGCCGGAGAACGCGGCCCGAAGAGGGTGCCGCCTTCCAGCGGGGTGAAGCGGGTGATCAAGACCACCCCGTCCCGGGCCGCCTTCACGACCTGCACGGTGCTGGGCACGGAGCGCGGCGGCCTGCCGGAACTGGCGGCGCCCCCGCCCTGCCCTCCGGGGGCAGCGGCCGCAGGCGCGGCTTCCTGCACCCCCTCACCCGGGGCGCTGGCCGACGGGGGGCGGCAGCCGGACAGCGCCAGCAGGATCATCAGCAGGGCGGGCGTCCCCTTCATCGTCTCCTCCAGGGGGAGCGCGCCCGGTCCTGGCCCGGCGGCACTGTTCCCCCTGCGCTCCAGTGTACGCGCCCGCCTAAGGCGAACCTGAAAGGCAGGCCCCGGGGAGGGGTCAGGGGGAAGGCGGCGGCTCGCCGGGCAGCACCAGCCGGGCGCGGGTACCGCCCTGGGACCGGCGCTCCAGCCGGACGCGCCCCCCGTGGGCCTGGGCGACCTCGCGCACGACGGTCAGGCCCAGGCCGGAGCCTTCCTGCCGCGCCGGGCCGCGCGCGAACGGCTCAAAGAGGGTCTCCACCCCTTCGGGCATTCCCGGCCCGCTGTCCTCGACCCGCAGCTCGGCGTAGGCGCCCAGGGCGTGGACCGAGACCCGGACCTCGCCCCGGGGGGTGAACTTCAGGGCGTTGCCGACCAGGTTTTCCAGCGCCCGGGTGACCAGGTCGGGGTCCACCCGCGCCTGGGCCGGTTCGCCGTCCAGCAGCAGGTCGAGGCCGCGCTCCGCCGCCAGGGGGTGCAGCCGGTCCACCACGTCCCCGGCCAGCGCCAGCAGGTCGGTCGGCGTGTAGCTGGGGGCCTGCCGGGCGCGCGTGAGGCTCAGCAGGTTGCCGGTGAGTTCGCGCAGCCGCAGGGCCGTGCGCTCCGTGCGGGCCAGCGCCGCCGCCAGTTCCTGCGGGGAGCGGGGCCGCGAGCGCGCATGCTGCACGTCCGCGATCAGGGCCGCGACGGGGGTCCGCAGCTCGTGCGAGGCGTTGGCCAGAAAGAGGGCCTCGCGCTCGCGCTGGTCGCGCAACTCGGCCAGGCTGAGGTCCAGGGCGCGGGCGAGGTCGCCCACCTCGCCGCGCGCCAGGACCCCCGGCACGGGCAGCGGGTCGCCCAGCCGCCGCACCCGCGCGGCCAGGCGCTCCAGCGGGCGCAGCGTGGCCCCCACCACCCAGGCGGTGACCAGCCCCGCCAACGCGGCCAGGCCCGCCCCCGCCCCCAGCGCGACGAGGCCGTAGCGCTCCAGGGTGCGCCGGATGGGGGTCAGGCTGCGGCCCACCTGCACGGCGTCGCGCCCCGAGCGGCGCACCGCCACGATCAGGTCGCGGTGCCGCAGCGGCCGATCCACGGCGGCGGTCGGCGCGGGCGGCAGCGCGAGGAGTGCCGGGTCCGGGGTGCCGCCGGTCCAGACCGGCCGGCCGTCCTCGAAGGCGCGGGCACTGGAGGCCGCCCCCTCGCGGTACAGCAGGGCCTCGGCTCCGGCGGGCAGGGGGCCGGGGGTCCGCACCGCCAGGTCCAGCAGCGCGTCCGCCTGCCCGGAGACCGCCTGCGTCAACGCCGCGACCTCGGCGCGCCACAGCAGCAGGCCGACTGCCCCCGACAGCGCCAGCAGCGAGAGCAGCGTGACCCCCACGCTCAGCAAGACCAGCTTGGGGCGCAGGCGCATGGCCTGAGTCACGCCTCCGGAAAGAGGTAGCCCAGGCCGCGCTGGGTGACGATCACCCCGTCGCCCAGCTTGCGGCGCACGTTGCGCACGTACGTCTCCACGACGTTGCTCTCGGCGCCGAAGGCTCCGTCCCAGACACGTTCGATCAGCTCCTCCTTGCGGTAGATCCGCCCCGGCGCGGAGGCCAGCACCTCGATCAGGGCGTATTCCTTGGCGGTCAGCGCGACGCGCACCCCCGCCCGGAGCACCGCGCGGCCCGTCCAGTCGAAGCGCAGGTCGCGCCACTCCAGCGCGGTGCGCGCCTCAGCGCGGGTCCGGCGCACCAGCGCCCGCAGCCGCGCGTGCAGCTCTCCAAGGTCAAAGGGCTTGACGAGGTAGTCGTCCCCGCCCGCGTCCAGCCCGCCGATGCGGTCCCCGATGGTGTCGCGGGCAGACAAGAACAGCACCGGCATCGTCAACCCGCCCGCGCGCAGCCGCCGCACGAGGTCAAAGCCCGTGTCCTCCCCCTCGGGCAGCCGCACGTCCACGATCAGCGCCTGATAGGGAAACGAGCGCACCAGGCTCTCGGCCTGCCGGGCGTCGCCCACGGCGTCCACCGCGTACCCCGCCTCGCGCAGGTTGGCCGCGAGGGGCAGGCGGATGGCCTCCTCGTCCTCGACCAGCAAAAAGCGCATATCTCATGGTAGGCCAGCGGCGCGGCGCCCCACCACCCCGGGGCCGGGCCTCTCCTCTCTCCCGCCCCGCCCGGCGCTCAGGGCAGCGGCGCGAGGGTCAGCGTGACCGTGTGCATCTGCTCGCGCGCGGCCCCGGCGCCCAGGCCGCCCACCGCCAGCGAACCGTCCTCGTTGACCGCCAGGTGAAAAACCAGCTCCCCGCCCGTCGACCGGAACGGCAGCGTCCCCGACACGCGCGCCCACTCCCTGGCCCCGATCCGCAGGGCGTCCAGGCCCGTCACCAGCTGATAGCCCAGATCGCCCGGGACCAGCGCCTCCAGCCGGGTCGGCTGGCGCTCCCACGACAGCGAAAGGGTCTGCCGCTGCGTCTGGGCGTGGTCGCCTCCCACGGTGATGACCCGCCACTCCAGCTTTCCCGCTGCGGAGAGCGTCAGCGCGGTCTGAAGCTGGAGGTCTACCCGCTGCACGACGAGCACGTTGTTGCCGTGCTCGTCCTCGCGCCCAAAATCGCTGGCGATGGCCGCCTGCACAGCCTGCACGAACTCCAGCACCGACACGGCCCGGCTCGGCATCCTGCCTCCTCCCGGGCGCGGCCAAGACGGCCCACCGGAGCCTCGCCGCCCGCCCAGCCTCACCTTACCTGCTCTGGGCCGGGGCCTCCCGGCGGCCCAGGCCCGTGGGGAGATCAGGCCGCCTCGGGGCCAGGCTGGGCGGGCGCTTCCCCCGCGCCGGGAGAGTCGACCGGCACTCCGGCGGCTCCCCAGGTGCGCTCCACCTCCCCGCCGATGCGGTCCACGTTCCCGGACCGGGGCACGTCGCCGGGCACGGCCCGCGCCTCTCTCCCGGCAGCCTGAATCTCGCGGACCCCGGCCCGGCCGCCACCTCCTCGTTCAGGCCGTTGACGGCCACGCGGGCGCCCTCGCGGGCAAGCCGAGGCCCTGGCCGCCGCCAGTGATCAGGACGGCCCTTCGGGTCAAACGTGACGCGAGGTTATTGTGGTGGCCCGGCGAGGACCGGCGCCCCGGAGCGGGTGGACGGCCGGACGCGGGGTGGTTCCCGACAGCCGCCACGCCGATGTCCTCCGGAATCCGTCTCCGGCCCTGGTGCAACTGGGCGCTGGCCTGCTCACTGGCACATTGGGGGACGTGACCCGGAGCACCAGAGCCTCCACCAGCCAGCCTCCACCCGCCGCGCCACCCCTGCGGTGTACTGGTTGCTGGTCCGTGTCTCCCGGACCTGCCCACGCGACCGCCTGGGAGCCTAGCCTCCCGTCGGCAACCCGAGCGGCCCGACCCTTCGAGGAGAACTGCCATGCTGCACCCCGTCCAGAACGCCAGGCGTGACCGCCTCGACCCCAGCGGCAAACGGGTCCGGCGGGTGGGCGACGTGAGCGTGAACGGGGCGCCCCTGCGCTTCGCCGCCGGTCTGCTGGAGGGCGCCGCGCACGTCACCACCCTCAGGGGCCGGGCCGATCTCGTCCTCTTCCCCGAGGTGCGTTCAGGCGTGAACTGGCGCTGGAGCCTGCCGTGAGGCCCCGCGCCGTCATCGTCATGGGCGTGTCGGGCAGCGGCAAGACCACCCTCGGAGCGGCGCTGGCCGGGCGGCTGGGCTGGGCCTTCGCGGACGCCGACGACTTCCACCCTGCCGCGAACCGCGAGAAGATGGCAAGCGGCGTGCCGCTGACCGACGAGGACCGCGCGCCCTGGCTGGAGGCCCTGCACCGCCTGATTGCCGACCACGTGCGCCGGGAGAGGCCGCTGGTCCTTGCCTGCTCGGCCCTCAAGGAGCGGTATCGCCGCACCCTGATCGGCGAGCTGGAGGGGGTCCGGATCGTCTTTGCTCAGGGCAGCCGGGACCTCATCGCCGGGCGGATGAGCGCACGGCAACACTTCATGCCCGTGGCGCTGCTCGACAGCCAGCTCGCCGCGCTGGAACCGCCCCAGGACGCCCTCACCGTGGACATCCGCCTGCCGCTGGAGGAAAACGTCCGACTTCTCGCCGCCAAGCTGACGGACCCGGCGTAGCCCTCAGGACCCGCCCGGGTTCGCAGCGGTTGGGAAAGCGCAAGCCGAACCCCCGAACCGCGCCAGAGCCTGCCGTGACCCAGCCCCCCCTGGGGAAGTTCGTCGCGGTCCAGGTGCCCGCGCCGCCAGCCCCGTCCCCACTTCCTGAACGCAAGGCGCCCCTTCTCACGCCCGCACAACCACGCGGTTTTCAGCCCCCGCTACACTCCCACAGAATTCACGTCCATTCCCCCCTCCGCCTTCCCCCTTTTTCAGGAGCACCGATGAAACTGAAACCCTCCCTGACCGTGATCGCCGCCCTCGCCCTGGGCAGCGCCAGCCTGAGCAGCGCCAGCGCCCAGACGACCATCAAGGTCGCCAGCCTGATGCCCCTCTCCGGCGGCCAGAGCGCCATCGGCACCCAGGCCCGCAACGGCGTCGAGCTGGCGGTGCGCGAGTACCAGCCGCAGTTCAAGCGGCTGGGCCTGACCCTCCAGTTCCTGCCCTTCGACGACCAGGCCGACCCCGCCACCGGCACCGCCGCCGCGCGCAAGATCGCCTCCGACCGTCAGGTGCTGGCCGTGGTGGGAGCGCTCAACAGCGGCGTGACCATTCCCGTGAGCGCCGCCCTGGCGCCCAGCCGGGTGGCGATGGTCAGCTCGGCCAGCACCGCCAACCAGGTCACCGACCGTGGGCTGAAAAACGTCAACCGCATCGTGGCCCGTGACGACGCGCAGGGTCCGGCGGGCGCGAACTTCATCGCCACGAACCTCAAGGCCAAGAAGGTGTACGTCCTCAACGACAAGACCGCCTACGGCGAGGGCCTCGCCAACGAGGTCGAAAAGGCGCTGAAGGGCCGGGGCATTCAGGTCGTCGGCAACGAGGGCACCGAGGAGAAGAACGACTTTTCCGGCATCATCGCCAAGATCAAGCTTCAGCGCCCCGACGCGATCTACTTCGGCGGCATCTACAACCAGGTGGGCGTGTTTATCCGCCAGCTGCGCGAGGCGGGCGTGACCACCCCGCTGGTGGGCGGCGACGGGCTGGACAGCCAGGAACTGCTCAAGATCGCGGGCAAGAGCGCCGAGAACGTCTACTTCACGACCGGCGCGGCGCCCGTCGAGGCCCTGCCCGCTGCCAAGACCTTCGCCGCGACCTACCAGAAGACCTTCAAGCAGCCTGCCCAGGGCTTCGCGGTCTACGGCTACGACGCGGCGAAGGTGGTGTTGCAGGGCATCCTGAACGCCGCCAAGGCCAACGGCAACAAGGCGCCCACCCGCGCGCAGGTGGAAAGCGCGGTGCGCCAGGGCAACTTCAAGGGGCTGCTCTCGGGTCAGGCCAGCTTCAACAGCGTCGGGGACCGCAAGGCCGCGACCCTCTACGTGATGAAGGTCGGCGGCGGCCAGGTCAAGCTCAGCACCACGCTGGCCGTCAAGCCCGGCCGGTCCTGATCCCGGCGCAGGGGCAGGGGGCGGAGGCTTGGCGCTCCGCCCCCTGCGCGCGCGGCCTGCCGTGGAGAAACGGGGCTGGTCACCCCTCCCCCGCCGGGGCATGATGGCGGCATGAAGCGGCCCGCCCTGCGCCTGCTGCTCGCCGCGCTGCTGGGCCTGCTCACCACGGCGCTGCTCGCGCTGCTGCTGGTGCCTGCCGCCCTGGACCTGCTGCCCGGCAGGCAGGTCTTTGTCCGGGCCTACGCCGCCGTGCTGCTCGCGTACCTGTGCGTGACGGCAGGCTTCGGCGTGATCGGGGCCGTCAGCGCGGCGGCCCTGCCGCTGGGGGCAGCCGGGGTGCCCGCCCGCGCCGGACCCTACCGGGTGGGCGTCTCACTGGCCGTCTCCGGCGGCGTCCTCTTGATCCCGGTCCTGCTGCTGTCGGTCATTCTGGCCATCTCGCAGGAGGGCGCGCTGAACGGCGCCCTGCGCAACGGCCACCTGGTGCTGGCCCTGAGCGCCGGGGGCTACGGCCTGCTCTCGGGCACGGTGCTGGGCCTGCTGACCGTGCGGCTGCGCCACCTGTGGCGGGTCGCGCTGGCCGGGCTGGCCGGAGCGGGGCTGGCGGGGGCGCTCGGCGGGGCGGCGCTGGAACTGGTCAACGCGCGGGCCGTGCTGGGCAGCGCGCCGGGCCTGCTGCTGCTGGTGGGGCTGACGGTGCTGACGATCCACCTGGGCTGGGGCCTGGCGGTGCGCGGGGCGCTGGCCCGGCTTAGTGTCCTGCGGGCCGGGCGGGGGGGGTCCCGCGCTCCCGGGGAAGCGGCCGAGGGGGCGGGCCGCGCGCAGGTGGCGGTGGTCGCCACCCTGGGCCTCAGCCTGCTGTCCAGCGTGGTGGGCCTGACCCGCACGCTGGGAGACTTCGTGACCGCCCGTCCCGCCGACCCCTCCCCGCTGCGGGTGGCCCGGCCCCTGAGCGCGCCCGCCTGCCCCGCCCCCACCGACCCGCTGGAACGCGCGGTGTGGGAGGTGACCACCCGGGACGGGCGGCCCGACCTCTCGTGCCTCAACGCGGTGACCCGCCTGATCGAGATGCCCGGCCCGCTGCCGCCCGGCGCCGCCCCCGCTGACCCCGCCCGCAGCGCCTTCGACGAGGTGGCGACCCTGGTGGGGGGGGCGCGGCGCGAGGTGCTGTTCACCACCATGCAGTGGGACGGCGGCGAGCTGAATCCCGGCTCGACCCTGGCGGGGGCGCTCGCCCGCCTGCACGCGCGGGTGCGGGCCGACCCGGCGGCGTACCCGGACGGCCTGCGCGTGCGCCTCACGCTGGGCAACTACCCGGTGCTCTCCACCTTCGAGTGGGGGGCCGAGGTCTGGGTGGCGCTGCGCGACCTGCTGGCGGCGGGCGTGCCGCTCTCGGACCCGCAGGTGGGCTGGCAGGTGGAACTGGGCAACTACGCCGGGACCTTTCCGCACAGCCACGTCAAGCTCGTCGCCCTCGACGGCGAGACGCTGCTGACGGCGGGCTTCAATTACGCCTACGGGCACTACCCGCCGGAGCACCCGTCGGGCCGGGGCATCCGGCTCTACGACCTGGCCCTGGTGGCGCGCGGCCCGGCGGCGCAAGACGGGGTGAATATCTTCGAGGACCTGTGGGCGCGCAGCCGGGTGGTGACCTGCGCGCCCGGCGTGCAGGCGGCCACCGTGCGCCAGCAGTGCCGTCTGGGCGACCTGGGCAGGCCCGCCGCCCTGCCTGCCGCGCGCCGGGCGGTCCCGGCCGGGCAGGCCCGCGCCTTCAGCCTCTACCGCCGCGAGGGCTTCGTGCAGGCCGATCAGGCCGTGCTGGCCCTGCTGAACGGGGCCACCACCCGCATCGACCTGCTGCACGTGAACTTCAGCATGGACCTGGGGTGCGTCGTCGCGCTGCTCAACCCCGCCCTGTGCACCGACCGCGACCGCCTGCCCTTCATGACCGCGCTGCTGGGCGCCCTGGAGCGCGGGGTGACCGTGCGGCTGCTGACCGACGGCAGCGCGGCCATGGGCGCCATCGAGAACCGCATTGCCCTGGGGTACCTGCGCCGGGAGATGCAGCGGCGCGGCCTGCCCGCTTCCCGCTTCACGGCCCGCTGGTTTCCCGGCCCCATCCATGCCAAGGGCACCCTGATCGACGGCCGGATGCTGGTCGTCGGCAGCATGAACCTGCACCATTCGTCGTGGACCCAGGGCCTGCTCGGCCTGAACGAAGCGGTGCTGGCGACCAGCGACCCCGCCATGGCCGCCGCGTTCCAGGACCACTTCGGCCGCGTGTGGCCGCAGGCCGCGCCCGCCGAGCTGCCCTCCTTTTTGCTGAACGTCTCGCCCTGACGCCGGGGCCGGGGTGACCCTGGCAACCGGGGGTTGACGGGAGGTGCCCCTCCGGTCCTCCCGCCGTTGGTGGGCTGGACCCTGGCATGGCACCTGGCCCCGGGGCACAATGGCGACCAGGCGGCACCTCTCCGGCAGAGGTGTTCGTCCAGCGGCCTGCGCCGTCCGCCGCCCCGGACCGGGGTGCCCGCCTGCCGGAAGGGGCGGCGCCGGGCACGGCGGGCCGCCACCGCCGGAAGCCCGGGGCGGTGCTAGCGTTGGGCGGCGGCGGTGTTCAGGGACGGCGCCCCTTCGCCCCCACGCGGCGGCTCCCCCCTTTCCCTTGCTGCCGTGATGCACGGGCGGGGGGTGAGGCGCCGGGCCTCAGCCGGAATCCCGGCTGTCCTGGCCTGCCAGACCCCATGGGCTGGCCCCCACGGACGCCCGGGGCCGCCTGCCCACGCCGCCCCTTTTTCAGGAGGACCATGCACCCACTCGCGCACGTGCCCAGCGCACGTCCCGTTCTCGAACGCCTTCAGCAGGAGCTGTCCGCCCGCGGAGAGCCGCACGCCACGGTGCAGCTGCTCGGACAGGCTGAGGCGCACGCCTTTGACCTGCTGGGCGGCATCCGGTTTCTCGACCACGGCGCGCGGCAACCCGGCCTGCGCTGCGCCGCCTGCGCCACCGGACACGGCCTGCGCTACGCCTTTTACATCACCACCACGGTGGGCGAGGTCATCGGCCCGGTGGGCAGCAACTGCGTCTTCACGCGGGTGCTGGGGCAGGAGGCCGCCCGGCGTCTGGGGCGGCGGCTCGAGGGGGGCCTGGCGGCATTCCAGCGCGAGCAGCACCGCGCCCAGCAGCAGCGGCTGCTGGAGGAGGCCGGAAGCTGGCGCGGTTACCTGCGCGAGCTGGGCTTCGAGTGGGCGCTGCTGGCCCTGGCGGGAGAGGGCCACCTCCCCGCCGAGCTGCGGGCCACGCTGGAGCAGGCGCAGGCGAGAAACGAACCGCTGACGGCAGCCACCCTGGCGGCCCTGCGCGCCCAGGCGGCGGAAAAACCCGCCCGGCCGCGCGCGTCCAGGTTCGTTCCGGCCAGCCCGGCCACCTTCGCGCCCAGCCTGGGACCGGATGCGGCGCCCCGGCCCCCCGGCCGTCCCCGGCGCTTCCAGGCTGCGGCGGGCCAGGCCATGCCCCAGGACGAGTGGCAGCAGTACGTGGCCCGCAGCCGCCTGAAGGCCGCCCTGAGCAACTGGGCGGGCGTGGAGGCGCTGCTCCCCTTCGACGAGCCGACCCGGCGGGACATCAAGGACGCGCTGGACCACCGCCGCCCGCTGCGGCTGGAACATCTGGAGGCCGTGGTCCAGGCGGGCCGGGAGGCGGGCGTGGCGGAGCCGCCCCCGGAGACCTTGCCCGAGGTCAGGACCCTGGTGCGCGACTGGCAGGCGGCGGCCCAGGCGCGGGAGGACCAGCGGCGGGCAGAAGAACTGCGCCACCTCGACCTGGCCTCGCAGCAGCGCAGCGGGCTGGGGGTGCTGGACGTGCAGCGGGACCTGCATGTCACGGCGGCGCAGGCCTCCTGGCCCGCCCTCCAGCACCTGCTGCCTGCCGGGCGTCAGGCCGAGATCCGGCGGGCACTGGACACCCGCTTTATCCGCGCGGACGACTACGCCGCCCTGATGCGGGCGGTCATGCTCAGCCGCACCCCGCAGGAGCGCCCCGAGTACCGCACCCCCGAGCATTTTGTGACCTACGTCGGCGTGGCCCTGCGCCGCGCGCGGGCGTTCGGCCCGGCCCGCCAGCTGCACCAGCTGCGCGGCCAGGGGGCGCTGCTGACCCACCTCCAGCCGTTCCTGGAAGCGTACCTCGGCGGCCAGCACGTGCCGGAGGGACGCCTGGTAGCGGCGGTCACGGCGTTCTTCCAGGACCGCAGCCGGCCCGCGCCCCCGCCCACTCCAGCGGCCCGGCCAGCCTCCCCCAGGGCGGCCACCCACACCGTTCAGCTCAGCCAGGCCGAGCGGCGCGCGGGCGCCCGGCTGTGGGACCAGGGCCTGCCCACGCGCCTCCCGGCCGGGGACCGCGCCGCCATCGCCCGGGCGGTGCATGAGGGCCAGCCCCTCACCCCCGGGCAGCGCGACCTGCTGCGCTCGGCCCTCCAGGCGCCGCCGCGCGCCGCCCTGACCCCCGAGGAGCGCGAGCAGCTGCTGGCGGCGTGGGGGCGGGGCCTGGCCGAGCGGCTGCCGGCGCCCGAACGCCGGGCCATCGGGCGCCTGCTGCGGCAGCGGGGAGACCTCACGGCCGAGCAGCAGCGGCTGCTGCGGGAAGCCCAGCGGCAGCTGCATCCCCAGCGCAGTCCCCGCCCGGCCCTGACGGCCCAGGACCGCCTGCGGTACGCGCAGGCCTGGGGGCGCGGGCTGGCCGACCACGTCCCGCCCCCCCAGCGCCGGGCACTCAGCCGGGCGCTGCACCAGGGCGGGGAACTCACCCCGGAGCAGGGCGCCCTGCTGGAAGAGGGGCTTCGTCGGCTGGGCGCCGGGCGGGCGCGGACCCCGGGCGGAAAGCGCCCCGGCCGGTCACCGGGCCAGACCAAGGCCCACCGGGAGAGCGAGCCGTCCGCGTAGGGGGCAGGGGCAGGCGCCCAGGGCCTCTCCAGGCTGAGCGCGCTTCCGCGCCCGGCGAACTCGTGGCCCCTGGGTCAGGCGGGGAACCCTGGGGCAGCGCCCGCTGCACCTGGAGGCTCCGCTCGCCGCCCTCCACGCGCACGTCATCAGAGCCGACCCACAGCCATTGCCAGGTCGCGCTCTGGCTCAGCGCACGCTCCCGAACTTGTTCTCGGGAATCAGCCGGTTGAGCGCCTGGCGAATGGCCGCGTAGTCCCCTCGCTCGGCGCAGGCCCGCAGCGTCCGCACCTCCTGCCCGATGCTGTACGGCTCGACCTGGCCCAGCCGCGCGCTGAAAATCTCACTGTGGGTGGTGGCGCCGACCCCTTCCCCGCTGGTGAGCAGTTCCTCGTAGAGCTTCTCGCCGGGGCGGATGCCGCTGTAGACCACGTCCACGTTGCGGGCGCCGCTGAGGCGGATCACGTCGTGCGCCAGGTCCGAGATCTTGACCGGGTCGCCCATATTCAGCACGTAGACCTTGCCGTTCTCGGCCAGACCACCCGCTTGCAGCACCAGCCGCGCCGCCTCCGGAATGGTCATGAAGTAGCGCACCATCTCGGGGTGGGTCACCGTGATGGGGCCGCCCGCACGAATCTGCGCCATGAAAGTCGGCACCACGCTGCCCCGGCTGCCCAGCACGTTGCCGAAGCGCACCGAAACGAAGGCCTGACTCGGCTGTGCCCGCGCCGCCCCCGCCGAGACCACCATCTCCGCGACCCGCTTGGACGCCCCCATCACGCTGGTCGGATTGACGGCCTTGTCGGTCGAGACGTTGACCAGGCGGCTGACCCCGTACGCCAGGCACAGCTCCACCACGTTCTGGGTGCCTACCACGTTGTTGAGGATCGCCTCGGAGGGAGCTTCCTCCATCAGGGGAACGTGTTTGTGGGCCGCCGCGTGAAAGACCACCTCGGGGCGATAGCGCTCGAAGACGGCGCGCAACCGGGCCTCATCGCGTACGTCGCCGATCAGGCCGACCTGCTCGATATCGGGCCAGTTGCGAATCAATTCCTGCTGAATCCCGAAGATGCTGTTCTCGCCGCGTCCGAACAGCAGGATCTTTTTCGGCGCGAAGCTCACGAGCTGCCGGACGATCTCGGACCCGATGCTGCCGCCCGCGCCGGTGACCAGCACCACCCGCCCACGCAGGTACTCGGCAATCTCCCCGGTGTTCAGCCGCACGGGTGGGCGCCGCAGCAGGTCTTCCAGATTCACGTCGCGGATCTGCTGGAGGTTCACGTCCCCCGACAGGATCTCGAAGACGCCGGGGATGATGCGGTAGCGCAGCCCCGCTTCACGCGCCAGATCCACGACGCGGCGCACGAACTCCCCGGTGGCGGAAGGCACTGCGATCAAAAGCTCCTGGGCTTCCTCGCGCTGCGCTACCGCCACCAGATCATCCACCCGGCCGAAGACCGGCAGCCCGACCAGCCGCTTGCGGGCCTTGCCCGGTTCGTCGTCCAGGAAGCCGATGGGTTCCAGCCCCGCTTCCGGGTGCCGCTGCATCTCGCGGGCGATCAATGTTCCGGCCTCCCCTGCTCCGACAATCAAAACCCGTTGCCGCTGCGGAGACGCCTGCAAGCGGACCCGCTCGCTGGCGAGGCGCGCGGTCAGCCGCACGCCGCCCATCATCAGGAAGCCCAGGACGCCCGCCAGCACGGGGACGCTGCGGGGCAGTTGCAGCCAGGTCTGAAGCAAGAAGCCCACCGCGAACATCACCAGTGTGGCGAGCGCGGCGGCCCTCGCCAGCAGGTTCAGATCGAGCACCCCCACCTTCTGCCAGATCTGACGGTGCAGGCCGTACCTCGCCTCCAGCGCGCCCATCACCAGCACGCTGACCAGCAGATAGCCCCAGACGTTGACCGGGATGCCCACCTCAATCAATCCCGGCTTGCGAAAGGCGTAGGCCAGCAGGCCCGCCGTGCCCCACAGGCCGAGATCGATCAGAAACTTGGAGAGGGTCGGGTTCATGGGGTCAGTCCGGCTGCGCCTGGGCCATCACAGCGTCCACCACGTCGGCCATCCGGTGCATGTCGGCAGGCGAGAGGGTGGGATGCACCAGGAACATCAGCGCGGTCTCGCCCAGTTCGCGGGCCACGGGCAGCCGCTCGGCTGGGCCGTACCCGGCGTCCTGAAAAGCTTTCTCGAGGTAGATCTCCGAGCACGAGCCACTGAAGCAGGGCACCCCTGCGGCCGTGACCGCGTTCATGATCCGGTCGCGGTCCCAGCCCGCGCGCAGCCGCTCGGGACGCACGAACACGTAATACTTGTAATAGGAATGGAAGCTGTCCTCGTCAGGCAGCGTCAGACGCAGGGCCGGGTGGTGGGAGAAGCGCTCGCTCAGCACCGCCGCGTTCGCCCGGCGCCGCTCGATCCAGTCCGGCAGTTTGCGCAGTTGCAAACGCCCGATGGCCGCCTGCACCTCCAGCATCCGCCAGTTGGTCCCGAAGGACTCGTGCAGCCAGCGGAAGCCGGGGGGGTGCTCGCGCTCGTACACCGCGTCGTAGCTCTTGCCGTGGTCCTTGTAAGCCCAGGCCTTCTTCCAGACCTCGGTATCGTTCAGGGCCAGCAGACCGCCTTCGCCCCCCGTCGTCATGATCTTGTCCTGACAGAAGGAAAAGGCCCCGGCGTGGCCGATGCTCCCGACCGGGCGCCCCTTGTAGAAGGCGCCGTGCGCCTGGGCGCAGTCCTCGATCACGATCAGGTTGTGCTCGCGGGCCAGAGCCATGATCGGGTCCATATCGCAGGGCCACCCGGCCAGGTGGACGGCGATGATCGCGCGGGTCTTGGAGGTGATGAGCGGGCGAATCGTCTCGGCGGTGAGGTTCTGCGTCACCGGGTCCACGTCGGCGATCACCGGCACACAGCCCCGCATCACCGCCGCGCTGGCCGAGGCGATGAATGTGCGGCTGGTGGTGATCACCTCGGCACCCTCCCCGATCCCGAACGCGTAGAGGGCCAGCTCCAGCGCCAGGGTGCCGTTGTGCAGGGCAATGGCGTGCCGAACGCCCAAATACTCGGCGTACTCGCGCTCGAACTCGCGGGCTTCGGTGCCGGTCCAGTAATTGACTTTGCCGGACTGAAGGACGGCGGTGACGGCCTGGACCTCATCCTTGGCAAACACAGGCCATCCGCGGAAGGTGAGCAATGAAGGAGGATCAGAGACTTGAGTCATACGCCTTCTTAGTTTAGCTGAGAAAGCTAAAGCAACTCTTTAGGTACGGTTCAGGAGAACCTTGGGCAACAGGTCCCTTAGGATTCCCGGTGTCCAGCGGACGAGGGCACGTCCGGCTAGGCTGCTGAGTCTCTCGGCGACTTCTGCCTCTGGTGGGGGGACAGGTAAAACGCGCCAATCACTAACGCACCGACCATCAATGAAAATGCAGTACCGGAGGCCAAAGCGACCGAACCCAGTGACCTCACGGCCGTTAGCCAATAGACCACCATGACAAAACTCAAGGCGATTGAAAGATCAGCAATCAGCCTGGGCCAGGAGCGTCCGGTGCTCATCACCACGTGCCCGACTATCGTGTTGGTGGCAGCCACAACAGAGGCCCCGACAATCAGGACGAAACTCACAGTAAGTGAGGGACCCGACAAGCCGTACAAGCGCGTAAACCACAAACCCACTGGGAATGTTATGATGCCCAGAACCACAGCGATCAGAGTCACCAGTAGAATTGACCACCGTGAAGTGTCCCGGTTTCCCCCAGACCGCACCCGCGAGAGGAAAGGCAACAGAGCCTGAGCGATCTGGACGGGAAAGAACTGCAGCACGATCATCCAGTTGCGTACCACCGCAAACTCTGCCAGCAGTACGGCGCCTCCGGGTAGACGGCTGACCATTACAGATCCCAACCAGGTGCTGGGGTTTACCAGTAAGGAGGCCAGCATGACCGGCATGCTGAAGCTCAGCAGCTGACGCCGTTCGCCGGGACCGAGTGTCATGGCAGGCATAGAGCGCGCAGGCAGTACCCGCCGTACGGCCCCAAAATTGAGGGCCGCCCCCATCACACTCACGATCCCCATCCCCAGAATTGCGCCTGAAAGCCCGAGGCTTCGAGTCAGCAGGAAGCTCAACAGCACAGCCCCAACACCTTTGATCAGTCCAGTCATCAACAGGGTACGAAATCGCTCGAACCCAGTCAGAAGCCCTATCATGACCAAATCAATTGACGAGCCAAGCAGATAAAGGGAGGACAGCGCAAACGCCACTTCCAGTCCTGTCCCTCCTGCGACATATGACGCCAAGATGGGTGCCAACAGGAACAGCAGCAGGCCACATACCAAGGAGGCCAGCAGAGAGACGCTGCTGATAAAACTCACCAGCGCCCGCAGGCGGGCACCCCCCTGACCTCGCTCGCTGGCAACGAAGCGCGTCGCCGTAACCCCTAAACCGAATGACCCGACACTGCTGCCAATGGCCACGGTCATGAGAATAAGGCTGTATCGCCCGAAGCCGTCAGCACCCAGGAGCCGGGCCAGGACAATCGAGTTGGCAATGTTCAAACTCTGGGATACCAGCGCTGACCCAAGTGCCCACCCGAGAGTGCTAGACAGACCGCTGTGTTGGACCTTGTTCCATACCCTCCGAATTCGGCCTGTCACATTCAGAATTCTCAGGAAACCGGAGAACGCTGCTGCAGATACCATCCCAGCGTCTGGGTGATACCTGTGTGGAGATCAGTAGAGGCCGTCCAACCCAGGTCGCGCAGCTTGGATACATCCATCAATTTTCTGGGGGTACCGTCGGGCTTACTGGCATCGAATTTCAGGTCACCCCGGTAACCCACTACATTCGCAATCAGTTCGGCCAGTTCCCGAATAGTCAGGTCCTCCCCGGTGCCGATGTTGATTGGACCTGGCTCGGAGACATGCTCCATCAGGAAAAGGCAAGCATCCGCGAGATCGTCGACATACAGGAACTCCCGTAACGGCGTTCCTGATCCCCATACCTCAACCTGAGGGGCATCGGCCTCCTTGGCCTCTACCATCTTGCGCAGCAACGCGGGCAACACGTGAGAACCTTTAAGATCGAAATTGTCGCCGGGACCGTACAGATTGGTAGGCATACCACTGATGAAATCTGCCCCATATTGCGCGCGGTAGTGGTCACACAGTTCAATAGCGGCAATCTTGGCGACTGCGTATGCCCGGTTCGTCTCCTCCAAAGGCCCAGTCAACAGGTAGTCCTCTTTCAGAGGCTGCGGAGCCAGCCTCGGGTAGATACAGCTTGATCCTAAGTTGAGCAATTTCTTCACTCCAGCCTCATGAGCGGAGTGAATTACGTTCGCAGCGATCATCAAGTTGTCATAAAGAAACTGAGCCGGGTAGGTGCTGTTGGCCAGAATACCTCCCACCTTAGCAGCAGCCAAGAAAACATAATCAGGTCGCTCTTCCCGAAAAAACGTCTGAACAGCGGCCTGATTGCGCAGATCCAACTCCTGACTGGTCCTGGTGATCAGGTGCCTGTATCCCTCGGTCTCCAAGCGGCGCACAATCGCGCCACCGACCAGACCACGGTGGCCCGCCACATAGATACGGGCGCTTGGGTCCATCTCCGGCATCAGGTGTTCCCTACACCCTTGAGCGCGATCTGGTGCCCGGCATCAATCAAGGTCTTCTCCTGCCGGGCGAGTTCAAGGTCATGGTCGACCATCTCCTGCACCAGCTGCTCAAAGCTGGTTTTTGGACTCCACCCCAGCTTCCGGCGGGTTTCTTCCATGTCGCCTAGCAGGTAATCTACCTCGGCAGGACGGAAGTAACGTGGATCGATTTCAATATAATTGTCAGCCTCAAGACCGACCAGGGCAAAGGCGCGCTCGGCAAACTCGCGCACACTGTACGCCTCACCGGTAGCGATGACGTAATCACGTGGACTGTCCTGCTGCAACATCATCCACATGGCTTCCACGTAGTCGCGGGCATGGCCCCAGTCACGTTTGGCCTCCAGATTTCCCAGGTAGAGCTTGTCCTGCAGTCCCATCTTGATCCGGCCCACAGCGCGGGTAATCTTGCGAGTCACAAAGGTCTCCCCACGCCGGGGAGACTCATGGTTGAACAGGATGCCGTTACAGGCATACAGGTCATAGGCCTCGCGGTGGTTGACCGTTTGCCAGTAAGAATAGACTTTGGCGACAGCATATGGACTGCGGGGATGAAAAGGTGTCTGTAGACCCTGGGGAGGCGCGGCCGCTCCGAACATCTCACTGCTGCTGGCTTGGTAGAAGCGCACCTGCAAGCCTGTGCGGTCCTGGTAGTCGCGAATACCCTCCAAAAGACGTAGGGTTCCCAACCCTGTCACGTCAGCGGTGTATTCCGCTTGGTCGTAACTGACCTTGACATGGCTCTGGGCACCGAGGTTATAGACCTCAGCGGGCTGGACCTTCTCCAGCAACATTCGAAGACCTGAAGAGTCTGACAGATCCCCGTAATGCAAGAACATCTGGGCGCCCGACTCGTGTGGGTCGTGATACAGGTGATCGATGCGGTCTGTATTAAAGGTCGAAGCGCGGCGAATGATCCCGTGCACCTCGTATCCCTTGGAGAGCAACAGCTCTGTCAAGTACGATCCGTCCTGACCTGTGATTCCGGTTAAGAGTGCTCTCTTCATGTTCGCTTTCCTTTGTATTCAGTCCAGGCTGTGCTGGGTTGTTCGTGGCGTGTAACTGTAGCTGTAGGTCGTATCCTTTTGAACATCCACCTTATTCAGTACGAAGCCGATGACGTGCAGCCCACTTCGCTCGACTCGGCGCAGCGCCGCCCGGATTGCCTGGAGGGATGTCGTGCGGGCCTCAGTAACCAGCACAATGCCGTCGGTGTGGCGGGCGAGCACCAGCCCATCGGCGATAGCCAACAAGGGTGGACTATCGATCAGCACAATGTCATAGGCCTGACTCCAGCGGTCGAGGATAGCCCCGAGATCAAGCTGGGTCAGCAGCACCAGACTTTCATGTAGTCCAGGGCCAGCAGGCAGCAAATCGACGTTGGGTTCTACGCGCAGCACCTGAACGTTATCCGGATTCTTCAAGGCGTCTTGCAGGTTGCGGCTGCCGCCCATCCCCACCAACGGCTTCCAGTCGTGCGAGGCGCTGTACTTTTCCCATACCTGTTGCTGGGTGCCGCGGCGCAGGTCGCCGTCGATGATCAGCACCCTCTTGCCAGCGGTAGCGAACGCGTCGGCCAGGGTCGCGGTGATGCTGCTTTTGCCTTCGCCGGGTGCAGTCGACGAAACCGTCAGGCGCAAGCGGTCCTGTTGCTGAAACATAGAAAGGATGTTGACGCGTAAGAATCCCACTGCCTCGTAGAGTCCGGCACTCTTGCCTTGGTCCACGATTCCCCGCAAGATCACGTCCCGGCGCCGCAACCTGGGAATAACCCCCAGGGTGGGAATGTTGAAATCCAGCAGATCGTCCTCCGCCTTGACCGTCTTGTCGGTCAGGGCGCGGGCCGCCGTCAGGGCGCTGCCAAGCAAGAGGGCCAGCAGTCCCCCCAGCAAGGCTGCCGACAAAGGCTGAGGTGCAATCGGCGCGAACGGCTGTGCGGCTGGTGAGACGCGGGTCAGGGTCCCGCTGGCCGCCTGCAACAGGATCGACACGCGGGCCAAGTTCTCCTGCAAAGACGCGCGTGTCGACAGCAGAGTCTGACGCTCGACACCCGTACTGCCCGCTGTTTGCAGGCGCCGCTCGATCTCGGCGATCTGGGCCCGCAGGGTGGCTGCACTCTTCTCGATTCCCTCCAGAGCTCGGCTGGCGTCCCAGCGGATGAGGTTGGTTGCCGCCGTGTCAGCCAGAATCCGTGCGGCGGTAGCTGTCCTGGCGTCGGCTTGCAGGGTATACAGGCCGTTCCCGTAGGGGTCAATCTGGGGAATGATTTGCAACGAGGTGATCTCGTTACGCTGCAACTCGGTCTCCAGTGCCGAAATCAGCGAGGCCCGTTCTGGAGCAGTCAGCTGCTCGACGCCCTGCAAGTCCTCCGCGATCGCCGTGATCACTGCGGAACTGTGCAGCGCCTGCTCCGCGGCCCCATCCGGCAGGGGCGGCGCAGTCACGAGCGTCTGATTGACCACTCCGGAATTGGCCTGACCATTGGAAGCCAGGACGACCGCCTCTGCGCGGTAGACCGGAGGCTGAGCGCGCGCCCAGAAGTAGGCAGCCAATCCGACTGCCAGACTCAGCAGCAGCAGCCAAGGCCAGTTGCGCAGCAGAGCGCGCCCTGCCAGAGCAAGGTCCAAATCTCCACTGGAGCGGGTCCCCGACGCATTTTGCGAGCTGTCGAAGTTACGGTTCACGGCCACCGCCGTGGGATGTGCAGAAGTGCCGCCCGTTGCCTGGCCAGTGCCTTGCTGCCGTTGGTGTGTGGTTCGTAGTCGCCTTTGTCACGGATACCGTTCCTAACGTTTGAGCTTATCACGCTCGCTGCACAGCTGAACCGATGCTGCTGACCAGTCACAGTCCACTTTCAGTTGGCTGCTGACCGACGAATTTGGTCATGGTGGCTTCTCCGGCCGCGCTGATCCCTTCGCGGCGAATGACTTTCAGGAGGGTCCTCAAGAGGATGCGGGCGTCCAGTACCGGGGACACGTGATCGACGTACCAGACGTCCAACGTAAATCTGGTCGGCCAGTCGATGGCGTTGCGGCCATTGACCTGCGCCCACCCCGTGATACCGGGCCGCACCTCATGACGCCGGGCCTCAGCCTCGCTGTAAAGGGGCAGGTACTCCATCAACAAGGGGCGCGGCCCCACCAGACTCATGTCTCCTCGCAGGACGTTCCACAGTTCAGGCAGCTCGTCCAGACTGGTCGCCCGCAGCAGACGGCCAAAGGCCGTGAGGCGTTCGGCATCGGGCAGCAGTTGGCCCGCAGCGTCACGCGCGTCGGTCATGGTCCGGAACTTGTACATGGTGAAAGGCAGCCCATTCAGGCCGGGGCGCGTCTGGGCGAACAGCACCGGGCTGCCCAGCCGGGTGCGTACCATCCAGGCCAGCCCCAGCAAAGGCAGCGCCAGCAGGACCAAGCCGCTACCGGCCACCAGAATGTCCGTGCCGCGTTTCCATGGGTGTTGCCGGGCCAGCTGACGCCCTTGCCAGTGATGGGCGTAGAACTCCAGCCACTGCGCTTCAACGTGCACCGGTGAGAAGTTCATGGTCACCCAGCTGCGGCCCTCTTGGCCGTAGGTCGCCGCCAGAGCAGGCTGGTTCAGCAGGGTCAGCAGGGCCTGAGCGAGGGCATCAGGGTCACCTACCGGCACCTGTAAGCCTGTTTTTCCGGGGAGCACCGTGTCCACAGCACCCGTCGCGGTGGTGGTGACGACAGGGAGGCCAGCACTGGCCGCCTCCAGCGCCACCAACCCCAAGCCTTCCCGGTAAGTCGGGAGCGCCAACACCGTCATCAATGCGTAGTAGGGCGCCACTTGGGCCACATGCCCCACCCGTACGATCTGCGGGTGTGTCTCCAAGCGCTCACGGACCTCGGGAGGAAGGGGGTCGGTCGCGTCGTCCCCACCCACCAGCAGCAAATGAGCATCCGGACAGCTTTCCAGAACGGTCTCAAACGCTTTCAGGAGATCCGCCACGCCCTTGTCTTTTACGAGACGGCCCACGAAACCGATAACGGGCACCCCTTCGGGCAGGTTCAGGGCCACCCGCAACCTGCCAAGCTCGGCTGGCTCGGGAGGGGCAACGGCTGCGACGCCACCGGCACTGCCTGATCCCAGAACACTGATACGGTGCTCACCCACGATCCGGTCCTGGATGGCCTGACGGCGAAGACTGGGACTGACAGCCACCACCTGATGGGCGCAGGCACACGTCAGGCGCTCGACCAGCTTCAGCACCGCGCGCTGCCGTCCAGTCGCCGTTTCATACCGGAGACCATGCAGGGTATAGACGCGCAGAGGTACCCGCTGGAGGACTGCCGCAAGACCTACCAACAGGGCCGCTTTGGGAGTGCCGACATTGGTGATCTGCGGCCGGAAGCTGTGCACGGCCCGGTTCGCCTGCGCCAGGGCGCGCAGATCGTGTCGGGGCGCGATCTCCCGCCGCATACGGACCGGCACTGGCGTGACGCCCGAGGCCTCCACCGTCTGCCGCAGGGCCTCAGCAGGCTCCGGGGAGGTCAGCAAGCCCACGGCGTGCCCACGGCGCACCAGGGTCCGCAGTTGTCCAGTCAGAAACGCGGCAGCCGTGATGGGCACCGTGACGGCGTACAGCACCCGCACGGCGCTGGGCAATTCAGGAATCCGGCGGCTCATCCCACGCCCTCAGAGGCGGTCAGGCGCCGGGCAGCTTCCAGGGCTGGGCCGAGGGCCAGACGGGCGTCCAGCAGTTCGGCAGCCGTCAGCGGGCGAGAACGCCGCTCAATCAGCCGATGTTCCCTACGCGCCACCGTCGCCAGGTCATACAGCAGGTCCTTGACCAGCGTGGCGGCGGCGACCTGGACTGCCAGCCCGCGCCACGGAGCCTGACGGCCGACCTGACGCAGCAGGCGCCGCCGCGCGCGCGAGGAGCGACGGTATTTTCCCCGGTAGGGCAAGCCCCGTTCCCGGTAGAACAGCAGGGGTTCAGAGAGATTCATAAACACCGTGTGCGGCTGGGTGCGCCACCACAGCTCATAGTCCTCGGCCCGTTCATAGCAGGCATCGTAGGGGTGCTGGGCCAGCCAGGCGCGGCGCAGCATGACCGAGGGGTGAATTAAAGGAGAGGCGGCCAGAAAACCTGCGGCATCTTCTGGAATCGGCGGAGCCGCCTTGAAGCCGTAAGGCTCGCTCGACTGGTCTATCGCATAAGCGGCGGTTCCTAGCACATCCAGCTCCGGCCGCTGAGCGAACACCTCTACCTGCCGGGCCAGGCGCTCGGGATGCATCAGGTCGTCCGCATCCATCCGCGCGAGCAGCGGAGCCGTAGTCAGGGTCGGCATCTGGTTGAGACGAAAGACCAGACCCCGGTTTTCGCCGTCGTGCCGCACCGTGATCCGGGGATCTGCGGCGGCGAATGCCCGCGCGACCTTGAGAGAGTCGTCCGTGGAGCCGTCATCCAGCACGATCAGCTCCCAATCCGCGAACGTTTGCACTTGCACCGACGCCAGAGCCTGCGCGAGGTACGCCCCGGCATTGAACACCGGAATCACCACACAAAGGGTCGGAGGCGTCACCTCAGCTCTCCTCGTAAAACAGCCTACCGGGCAGACCCGCTGCGCTGTAGGTTCGTGCACCAGCCAAACGCCACGAAAGCTCGAAAGCCAGGCGCCGGGCGGCGCGGGGGCCTTTGTCAGGACCCCAGATGCGCCGCGCTCCTGCCAGGGCCGCCGCGCGGACGGTCTTGATGACGGGTCCCCGGCTGTGCAGGCGGGCCAGGTGGCCGGAGTCCACCACGCGCGGCGCGGGGCGATCCGCCGCCTCTCCAAACTGCTGGAATGCGAAAGCCAGCAGTTCGCGCAAACGGGCATCGTAAGTGTGCTCCGTCGCAGTCCGCTCGAAGCCGGCCCGGGCGATCGTATCCCGCTCTTCAGGATGGGCTAGGTAATGCCTGATCTTGTCGCCGAGGTCATCCAGCGACGTGAAGACGTCGATCTCCTCGCCAATACGGTAATACCGCTCGAGGCCGGCGGCGGGATCGGTCAGCAGGAAGCCGCCCGCCCCCGGAACCTCGAAGGTCCGCGCCTTGATCTGGTTGGCGCCCATGGAGTTAGCGAAGTTCAGACTGATGACCGAGCGCCGCATGATCTCGGGGATGGCACTGGCTTCCACAGGGCCGCTGGGCCACCCATGGCCGAAGCACTCGACGTGAATGCCACGCTGAGCCAGTGCCGCTACCCGTTCTTGACGGTCACCGTGCGCCGCGCCGACGAAACTGACGGCGTATGTGCACTCGGCGGCGGGCAGCGGCGGCTGTAATGTCTGTGCCGCCGCTGCCCACTGAGTCAGCCACACATTGAAGTGGTCGTCGCGGTGATACGCCTCCACCTTGTCCGGGTAAGTCGTGGAGATCGCGTGGTAATGCGGGGCGATGAACCTGGAGAACTGCCAGTACTTCCAGGAATCGTCGGTGGTCCAGTTAATCAATACGGTATCGCCCCGGGCGCGCAGCAGGTCGAGCACTTCGGTCCAGACCTCATAGTGCACTTGGACGGCGAAAATGACTTCCGGCCGTTCGCGCTCAACCACTTCCAGCAACCGGAAGTTCAGCTCGAGAAAATCTGCGTGGGCAGCCTTGTGCCAGGTCTCGAAATGGATGACCTGATGCCCCAGCCGCTCCAGAGCAGGCATGAGGGCGGCATACTCAATACCGGTCCCCAGTTCGGGACGGCCGTACTGAAACTCGCTGAACAGACACAGGATCTTCATGCTGGAACCACTGACGGCTGGGCATAGAGCGCTTCGTACTGGTCGGTGATGGTCTCCCAGGAATGCCGTTCCTGGATTTGCCGCTGCCCAGCCGCACCCAGCTCCCTGCGACGCTCGGAATCACCCAGCAGGGCGCGAATGGTCTGCTCCATCTCCTTGACAGATTCGACGATGACGCCCCCCGCATTCTCGCGGAGGTTGCCCACGTCAAAGGACACCCAGGGAAGTCCTGCGGCCATCGCTTCCAGAATGACAAGGGGCGCCGCTTCCCGGACGGATGTGAGAACGAACAGGTCGGCTTCCCGTAGAGCCGACACGATCTGTGCTCGGGGCATCCTCTCTTGCCAACTGAGGTTCTCGAGCCTACGCTGCGCCTGTCGGCAGCGGTAGTAGCAGCCGCCCTTGACGCCCAGCCGACCCAAATTCCATTTTTCGGCCGGGTAGTGGTTACCGATCCCGACCACCTGCATGTCAGGCATTCGGCGGGCCAGCTCTATCAGACGGTGGTGTCCCTTAGGTGGGGAGTGGTTGGAGACATTAACGAGGAAAGGCCGGTCCTCAAGGCCCCACTTGGTCCGCATCCCTTCAGGCTCCTGCTCGAACTCGCTCAGATCGACTCCATTGGGAATCACCACGGCGTCAAGGCCGATCGACTCGCAAAACGGCTTGTCCTCAAAGGTCTCGGACAGGCATACGACCCGGTCAAAAGCGAAGAACAGTTGGCGCATCTTGTCGTAATAGGGGCGCCAGGCCTCGGTTTGCCAGTCTGGAAGACCGTGAGGCGTGTAAATCTTTCTTCCCGACAATCCGACGATGTCGTCGAGCAACAGGTCCAGCGTCCATGTCCGACCAGCATGGAAATGCCGGACATCCCACTGCTGATCAAACACCAGGGCGCGGTACCTTTCCTGCTCTGCAACGCTACCTGATATCCCCTGCATCCAGTTGCCCCTCAGCTCGAAGGCGTGAACGTGCACGCCGTTAATCACGGTTTCACGGGGCCGACCTGGCGTCCAACTGGTCGCCACATGCACCTCGTGACCGCGCTGGACCAGGCCCTCTGCGAGGCGGCGGGCGACTTCCGATATTCCTGTCCTCTCCGGGAGATAGGAGTGGGCGAGCTTGAGAATACGCATCCGGACGCATTAGAACACGTTCGTCCAAATATAGGCTGAGCATAGACGCCTCTCCTTATTGTGGTTCGAAACTCACAGCGACGCGCAACTGGCTGTTGACCGCCTCCTTCACCAGCGGATTGAGCAGGCGCAGGGACAACTTTTTGCCAGGCGCCAAGTCGAAGAGGAAGGTCCGGGCACCTTTGACTGTGACGGTTGCCTCCGGGTCCTGAGCCAGCCCGGCGACCTGCAACTGCGGCCACTGTCCCCCGGCGGCATTGCCCTTCACGCGCACGCGCACCTGCGCCGCACCACACGTATCCAGGATCAGCGGGGAGGAGCCGAACAGGCGGCCACTGGCACTGGACGGGTTCCAGGCTCCAGACTGCTCGGCGACCCGGCCCGGCAGTGGTCCCGGGCAGGCCTCCGCCCCACGCAGCAGCACCTGAAGAAGCTCCACCGACCTCAATTCCAGGGCATAAGTCTGGTTCAGAAACCCGACGGTCACGCGGGTCGGCTCATTCAGGTCGAACTTCAGCGTCTGCGTGTCCTCGACCACACGGCTCAGCGCAGGCCGGGCATTCAGACTCACGCTTACCACCGGAGGTACCTTCCCCCGACCGACCGAGGTGGCCCGGACCGTCAGAGTGCCTGGTTCGCAAGCCATTAAGCCGAGCGTCGCCGGGAGTGTGAGTACCGTTCCCTCAGGGGTGGGTAGCGTACTTCGTGGATATCGTTCTCCCTGTAGAGCCAAACCTTGCGGCACGCATTGTTGCTGGGCAGGCGGGAGAAATGCCGCAGGAGCGTCGGCCCGCCCGGGGAGCCATACGAGTGCAGTCAAGAGCAGCAGGAACATCAGCAGCGTCAGCAATGTAGGGAAGCGGACTGTCATGGCACTCTCCGAACGGACCACTGGACGGCGGCCAGCGGGCGCAGGCTCCAGGGTGCTGCCGTTCCTGGCAACAGCAGCAGATTCATTCGCTGTGCTGAGGGCACTAGCTGACCTTCAAGCCACACCTCCGCACGGCCCTGACTGACCTCGAAAGCCTGGACCGCCACGGTCTGGCAAAAGGTGCGACAGGTGCGCAGGGCCAGGCGGTAGGGTCCCTGCGCACCCTCAAGCCGGACATACACCCGGTAGGGCGAGTTGGGGACGACAAGTGTGTCGGCATTTAGCGTCACCAGGCGCACGGGCGTCTCCGAGGGTACCCGGAGGGCGGCCAGCAGGGGAAAGCCCATGATGCCCAGTACGCTGGTGCCCCATAGCAAGGGACGCCACGTGAGCGATCCTGGCACGAAGGAATCTGATGTCACTCGGCCCTCCCTGGACAGCACCATCCCGGCGGTGAGCCAAAATACCTCCGCAAAAAATGGACTGGGCAGGAGAGTGGTGTTGTCAAGCAGGCTGCCAATCAGAATAGCCGCGATGAGCGCAGCAGCAGCGGGGTCCCGGCGCCGCACTGTGGCGGCCAGGACGGTACCCCACAGCAGGAGCAATCCTGCCGTTCCGATCACGCCTGACTCGCCCAACTGCTGCAATATCCCGTTGTGGGCGATCAGCCAGGGCTGACCCAGTGCTGAGAGCCACGCCGGGCAGCTGTAACCAGCCTCCGCCAGTGTCGGCCAGAGCGTACAGGTCTGCACCGGATCGGCAAGGGTAGATCCCAGCAGATAGGGACCTACACCTCCCAGGGGAAAATTTTGAATGGTAGTCAAGGTGTTGAGCCAGACGAGATCACGTCCTGTACTGTCCAGGGTCAACAGCCGCGCCATAAATTCGGGACCCTGACCCTGTCCCAAAACAGCGACGCCCAGCACCATGAGAGCTGCCCCCACTGCCAAGGCGGTCAGCCGAGCGCGCCGGGTAGTCAACGACAACAGAAGACCGGCTGCCAGACCAGCGCCCAGCATCAGGAGAGGCCCACGGCTGCCGCTCAGGAGCAGCAGTCCCGCGAATCCCAAGACGCCCAACACCTTCCAAATCCACTTCATCGGCGTGAATAAACTGAGTAGGACGCCCAAGGTCCCCAGAATTCCCAGGGATACCTCGGTCAGGTAGGGGTGAGCCAGACGCGCTGACAGGAGGCCGCCCAGCCGAAACTGCTCCGAGGTGACCAGAGCCGTAAGCCCTACCCCGACACCACCAAACAACACGGGCCACAGGGCACGTCCAGACCCCAGGCGGCTTCCCAGACTCAGCAGTCCGAGCAGCAGCGCAGAGCGAGCCGCTGCCAGAAAGCTGGCCAGCAATGGGTCTGGGGTAAGGAGTGCCGCTACCTGCTGCGTCAGGGCGAACCACCCGAACACCTGCAGCGCGACGGGATGCAGCCCCGCCCAGAACCTCACGCCCGCCAGACCCAGGACACCCAGACCGGGAATGAGGGGAAGTGCCATGAGCCACAGATTGAGAAGACGCTGTCTCAACACTCTGTCCAACCGTCAGCACACCGCATAGCCCGCAAGATACTGTTCTGACAGGCAGAGTTAACGCGCGCAGTCAACGGCCCACAACCGAGGCTCAGGAAGCGGCCCACCGGTAGCGCGCCAGAGCCATCCAGCCCCAGAGCACAAGAAAGGGCGTAGCGCTATAGACCGCGAATTGACCCACGACACTCACACTGAGGTTAATACTGGCACAGACCAGCAACGTCAGGTAGGCTGAGATATAGGCGAGAAAGACGTTACGCCGTGCAGACACAAACACATTGTGTAGAGCTGCAATGAGTGCCCCCACCGCCAGATACACTCCCAAGACGCCAAGCCAGCCGAGATTCACAAAAACCTCGATGGGTGCCGGATATACCTGGTCGCGCGCCCTAAAGTGGCGGTAAATTGAGAAGTTGTAAAGGTAAGATCCGCTCCCCGAACGGAACCGTTCTCCGAGGACCGGAACCGACTCCAAAAGAGACGCCGTCAACGTTGGTGGCGCGTCGTCAAATTCACGGATCGCGTAGGCCCCGAACTGCGGCGCATTGAAATACACCTGCGCTCCTTCAATCGCATTGTCCGCTCTGGACAGGTGCTTGCGGGTCTGGTAGGCGTACTCACCCAGCAGGTACCGCTCTCGCGCCTGCCCCGCATAGAACACGGCGGTCAGTGCAAGCACACCCAAGAGCACGATCTGACTATAACGCAGTCTGGTGTTAAAGAGGGCATATACAGTGAACAGCGCCAGTGAAGGATAGATAATGTTGGCGCGGTTAATGCTAAAGGTCACCGTCACCATCAAGGCGGTGCCCAGAGCCAGCTTCCAGAAAGGAAAGGTCTGCCAGCCCTTAACAGGTCTGCGGCCAAACAGCACCGTCAGGAGTACGACAGGGGCGAGAGCTCTGAAAAAGGTGCTCGCTACTTGAAAGATGTTGGAGCTGCTTGGTGTGGCTACACCTGCTCCGCGTGTACCTGCCAGCACCACCAAGAGCTGATACAGGGCAGCGGGCAGAGCCAGCATTCCCAGCACAATCAACAGCCAGTTAGGCAGTGCCCAGATGCGCTCGTGCCGGGGCACACGGTGCACCACAGTAAAGCCGACGAAGGCGGCTATCATCGCCGAGATATAGACCCCGTGCGCCTGATGGATATAAGGCAGCGTTGGAAGGTTGGGTAGCAGGCCCTGGGAATAACCAGCCCGAGCAACCAGAATGGGAACCACCACAATCTTGAGCGCGAAACTCAGGAGCATCAAGTTGCGCGGACTCAACGTCTGGGTGCGGTTTAAACGCAGCTGCGGCACGTAGATCACTGCACCGACCATCAGCAATATTCCCAGCAGATACAGCAGGTTGCTGGTCAGGGGCAGCGGCGAGGTAAAAAACACGAGGAAGGCAGCGGTCAAGCCGAGCACAAGTGCGGCGGTCGAAGACACCACACCCCCTGGCTTCTTGCGAATGGTTGCTACGCGGGTGCTCGTCACCCGGTCAGTGTAGCTACCCTAACTCCCGCCTGACCCTCTGGCGTCTCACATCCGTTCCGTTGAGGTGAACCAGGCTGAGGCCAGCAGGTACTCTGGACCTATGGACCGTGAACGCAAGGTGACCCGCCTCGTTATTGTGGGTACAGGAGGCCTAGCCCGCGAGCTGCATCAGGTGGTGCAGGATCACAACCGCGAGGCAGGCGATGTGGACCACATTGAATTTCTCGGATGGCTTGACAGCGCTGCGGCCACCCACGGCACAGACGTCCGGGGCGCACCCGTGCTCGGGGATCTGGAGTGGCTGACTGACCACCCGGACGTCGAGGTAGTTGTCGGAATCGGCTCGCCAGCCACGCGCCGCAGGGTGGTCCAACGCGTGCAGACGCTCGGTCCCCGGCGCTTTCGGACACTCATCCATCCCACAGCCGTTATCGGCAGCGGAACGCAGCTAGGCGAAGGCGTGGTGATCTGCGCTCACGTCACCACCACCACTGATTACCAGATCGGCAACCATGTGCTGATTAATATCCAGGCGACGGTGGCCCACGACGACGTGATCGGCGACTACGTGACCGTCGCCCCGGCCGCGATTCTCAGTGGTAACGTAAGCATTGGCGAAGGCGCAGACGTGGGCACCAACGCTACCCTCATTCAGGGCGTGGAAATCGGAGAGTGGAGCATCATCGGCGCCGGTGCCGTGGTCGCCCGGTCCATCCCAGCCAATTGCACGGCCGTTGGCCTGCCTGCCAAACCCATCAAACACCGGGAGCCTGGCTGGCACCTATGATATCCGATTGGCCCAGATCACTGACGCGCAGGTCCTGCCTTGAGCAGGAGACCTGTCGCGCCGCCGGGAGGCCTGTACACTCGCGACCCTCAATCATGGCATGGCTCTCAACACTTCCCCATCGCCCCACAGTTCATACGGTCCGAGCGCAGCTGGCAACAGCACGGTTTCAAACGGCCTGAGCACGGCGTGTTCAGTGGCCGTGGCCACACGCACCTCCCCGGAAACTACCGTCAGGCAATGGCACCGCTCACCCATGGTGTCGGCCCTGAGGGGAGTCGCCTCTACCGTCAGGCGCTGTAGGGTGAAGTAAGCGCACTGCACCACTTCCTGAATCTTCTCGCCCGGGTGCGGCGGGGCAAACAAAGCCTGGCCTGGCCTCGCAACCTCCGCACTCTCCGCGAGATGCAGCTTGCGGCCTGCGCTGACAGGCCTGTCCCAGTCGTACACTCGGTAGGTGATGTCACTGGTCTGCTGCACCTCGTAGATCAGCAGGCCCGGTCCTAGGGCGTGGATGGTGCCTGCTGGGACAAGCAAGCTGTCTCCCGCGTTGATGGGACGGCGCTGCACCAGAGTCGACACCTCCCCCGCCAGAATGACCTCCCTCAGGAGTTGCTCGGAAACCCCCTGCTGCACGCCCGCAACCAACTCAGCCCCTGGCGCCGCCTCCAGGACATACCAGGCTTCGGTCTTGCCATTCTCTGCAGGGCCAGCCAGGCGTCGGGCCTGCTCGTCGTCTGGATGCACCTGAACGCTCAACCACTCCTGGCAGTCCAGAAGCTTGATCAGCAGGGGGAAGCGGGACCCTCTCACAGCGTTCCCCAGCAGCTCATTAGGGAATTCAGCGGCCAGAGTCGCTAGGGTCATCCCCCGGGCTGGTCCCTCCTGCACCTCCTGATCCTCGTGAATCAGCCAGGCTTCCCCAACCGGCGCCGCCTCAGGGGTCGAGGTGAGCCGGTGGCCACCCCAGACGCGCTCCTTGAAGACTGGGGCCAGACGCAGGGGCAACCAGCGAGCCGATGATTCGACCACCGGAGCCTGCTCATCTCTCATACGAATTTTTCCAGCTCCGGAAAGCTCTTGAGCTGGCTCACAACCTTCTTAATGTCCTGCGTCCGGTCTTTGCGCACCACCAGGGTAACGTCCCCGGCTCGCACGACCACCACGTCTTCCAGACCGATTGTCGCGATCAGGTCATCGCCGCCCGTCGTGTAGAGGATGGCGCCCCCCGTATCCAGGCCAATGTGCCGTCCCACAGCAACGTTATCCCCATCGCCCTTCAGCAGTCGCTCGAGGGCATTCCAGTCTCCCAGATCATCCCAACCCAGATCGGCTGGAATCACGGCCACGTTGTTGGCACGCTCCAGAATCGCGTAGTCCACACTGATTCGCGGCAGACCAGGGTAGATCCGGCGTAACCCCCCACGCACCTGTGCCGCCTCGGCCATGGGGCCATACAGCTCGGGCACGAACGTTTTGTAAGCTTCCAGGATCACCTGGACTCGCCACACGAACATCCCGCTGTTCCAGAGATAGCGCCCGGTCGCCAGAAACTCTGCCGCCGTCTCAGCGTCCGGTTTCTCGGTAAAGCGGCGAACGGCGTACATCTTTCCCGCCGTCTCAGGGAATATCTCCCCACGTTCGATATATCCATAACCTGTGGCAGGAAACTGCGGGGCAATGCCCAGAGTCACGAGGTGGTCTTGGGCCGCAGCATGCTGGACGGCCTGGGCAAGGACCCCAGTGAACGCTGCTTGATCCTGGATGCGGTGGTCGGCAGGAAATACACCCATCACGGCCAGGGGGTCCTCACGGGCGATGGTCAAGGCTGCATACAGAATGGCTGCTGCCGTGTCACGCGGGACTGGCTCCACCAGGAGGTTTTCCAGGGGAAGCTCAGGCAGATGCTCCAACACTTGAGTTCGGTGATCACTGGCCGTGACCACCATCAGCCGTTCCTGATCTCCACAAGTTTCGGTCAGCCGGTCAGCTGTGGCTTGCAAGAGACTGCGGCCACCATCATCGAGGGTAAGGAACTGCTTGGGCTTCCGCTTGCGCGAGAGGGGCCAGAAGCGTTCGCCACTCCCCCCCGCCAGAATCACTGGATAGAACATCGCTCTGCACTCCTTCGTCAGGGTCTGCGTCGCAGCAAGACCGTGAATTGGACCAGTCTAGCGGCCTGAGTCAGAAATGATCACTCAACATCGGACCGGCGGGGACGCGCGCCACGATCGACAACGGTCCGTTACTCTGGCGCGGATGAAGCTGACTTTCGGAACAGACGGCTGGCGTGACGTGATCGCCGAAGGATTCACGGTAGCCAATGTTCGGCGCGTCGCCCAGGCCCATGCCAGCACCATATTGGCTTCTGGAGGACAGCATGTTCTGGTGGCCCACGATACCCGGTTTCTGGGTGAGCGTTTCGCCCGTGCTGCTGCCGACACCCTGCAAAATGTGGGCCTGAATGTCACCCTGCTGGGCACGGTGCCTACTCCGGCGCTCTCGTGGGCGGTACGGGACTTGCGTGCGGCTGGGGGCATTATGATCACAGCCAGCCACAATCCATCTCCTTACCAGGGATACAAGCTCAAGGGTCCCTATGGTGGCGGCGCTACCCCTGCCCTCGTGGCTCAGGTCCAAGCGCAGATGGATGTTCCCGTTGAGGCCCGTCAACCCGGACGACAGGACGCCGCCGATATCCGTCTTCCTTATCTGCACGCCTTGGGACGGCTCATTGATCCCGCAGCCTTGCGCCGTGCTGCCCTGCCCCTGTACCACGATGCCATGCATGGCGCCGCAGGCGGGTGGCTCCGGAGCTTCGCGGACATACACAACTTGCAAGTTCCCGTACATGAGCTGCGGGCCATTCCTGACCCGCTCTTTGGCGGCGTCAATCCCGAACCCATCCCCAGCAACCTTGAGGTGACCCGAAGGGCCATGCAAGACGCTGCCAGACCCACCTTCGCCATGGTGACCGATGGCGACGCCGACCGCATCGGTGCCGTTCTCGCTGGTGGACAGTACTTCAACAGCCACCAGATCTTTGCCGTTCTTCTTCATCATCTCGCTCGCCGCGGCCTTCGCGGACGAGTAGTAAAGACCGTTTCGACCAGTGGCATTATTGACCGGCTTGCGGCTCTGCACGGCCTGGAGGTGGTGCAAACACCTGTTGGATTCAAATACATCACCGAGGCATTCCTGGCTGGTGAGTCAGATCCGGCACAAAGGGTCCTGATCGGCGGCGAAGAGTCTGGAGGCATTGGGATTCAGGGCCACGTCCCTGAACGCGACGGGCTGCTCAACGGCTTGCTTCTACAGGAGGCGGTGGCCGTGACAGGCATGGGGTTGGATGATCAGTTTGCCGAGATTGAGCGGCTCACGGGCTGGTCGCACCATTATGATCGGCTCGATTTGCACCTTCCCGGTGAGCTTGACCGCCTTAGCTTGCTGGAGGATGCAGGACAACAGCGGCGCCTTCTGAATCACGTGATTGAAGAGGTCGTGACTCTTGACGGCGTGAAACTAAGTTTTCCCGGAGGATTTGCCATGATTCGTCCTTCCGGTACAGAACCCGTTGTGCGCCTTTACGTTGAGGCCCCCAGTCCGTCGGACGTTGCTCTCCTCCTTGATAAGCTCCGTGTCCTGACCTTGAAGCATACTCGAGATAATTTTCCTAAAAACTGACGGAAATTTAGCCCTGCAGAACCCTATTTGAGGCCCATTCCAGGATCTCAGAAGTCATTCCGGAAATCATCACGTTCGTGGGAAGGTCGGCTGGCAGCCTGAAGGGATGCGGTTGATGACGAGTTTGACTGACGAGCATTGGGTCCTCCTCGCTCCCCCTAAAAAGCCGCCCCGCCACAAACATCTGCGGCGGGGCGATAAAGAATTGCTGGAAGATCGAGCGCACGATTGCTTGGTTGCAATTCTTCCGCTGCGGTCGAACCTGTGACGAGCGCAAAGCCGGGAACTTCTTGGGCATCGTCCAGCTCCCCTGCATCCTCAGCCTGCTTCGCCAAATTTCCGGATGAACTCTAGGCCCGACCCAGACCCTCGCCCAGCGGCCGCTCCTCGATACCTTGAGGGATGAGGCCCCCCTACTGATGGGCAAGCGCACCCTTGCCCGCGCCGTTGGTCCTCAAGTTGGGCCGAGTTCAGGCTTGGCGGCCTCAGACAAGGCCAGGGATGTGGCGGCCCCACCGCTAGCGCTGACCCGTGCCCAGGCCCAGTCGCCGGTCCGGGTGCTCAGTCCCCGCCGTGGTTGAACGTCGCGGTGCACCCTCCGTCCACCGTGACGATGGACCCGGTCATAAAGGAACTGCTGCCCGACGAGAGGAACACGACGGCCTGCGCGATCTCGCTGGCGTAGGCCTGCCGCCCCAGGGGCTGGCGCGCGGCGCTCGCCTCGCGCTGGGCGTTGGCCGCCCGCGACGCCTCGGGGGGCAAGCTGGCCCGGCGCCCCCCCATGTCGGTATCCACGTAGCCGGGGCACACGGCGTTGACCCGCACGCCGCGCGGGCCATAGTCCACGGCGAGCTGCCGGGTCAGGTTCACGAGGCCGCCCTTGGAGGCGCAGTAGGCGGGCGCCTGCGGAGCGCCGATCAAGCCGTAGGTGGACGCGACGTTCACGATGACCCCCGATCCGCTGCGCATCAGGTGGGGCAACGCTTCCCTGGCGCACAGGAAGGGGCCGCGCAGGTTCACCGCCAGGACGCGGTCCCAGACGGCGAGGTCGAGGTCGTGGGCAGGCGCGTTGTCGCCGCCGATCCCGGCGTTGTTGACGAGCACGTCGAGCCTTCCGAAGCGGCCGACCGCCGTCCCGATCAGGGCACGAACCTGGGCCGGGTCGGCCACGTCGCAGGGGACAAAGGCCGCCTCACCGTCGGCGGCGGTGATCTGCGCCACCGTGGCTTCGGCACCGTCCCGCTGCACGTCCGCGACGACGACGCGCGCGCCCTCGGCGGCGGCGGCGAGGGCGATGGCGCGGCCGATGCCGCCGGCCCCTCCGGTCACCAGCAGAACGCGGCCCATCAGGCGCCCGGCCGTGGGCAGCGCGGGCAGGCGGGGTCGAGGTGAGGTCATGCCGGGCACTGTACCGCCTGACCTGGACCGCCTGCCCTGGCCAGTCGGGGCGCGGTTTCTCGGCGCCCCCTTGCACCCCACGTGACTGACTGTTATGCTATTTCATAACAACCACAACACGCCGCAACACGAGGGTCCACGGTCCGCATCCCTGGAGGTGCCCGTATGAATCGATTTGCCCGTACCACGCTCGCTGTCGGTGCCCTGTTCACCCTCACCCACGCCCTGGGCGTCACGCGGGGCGGTGAACTTGTCTACGGCCGGTATGCGGACTCTCTGTTTCTCGATCCTGTGCTCAACGACGCCAACGTCGACATCTGGATCCTCACCAACCTGTACGACACGCTGCTTCAGCCCACTGCCGACGGCAAGGGCGTGCAGCCGGGCCTCGCGTCTGCCTACACGGTCGCTCCCGGCGGCAAGAGCCTGCGGCTCACCCTGCGGCCCGGGCTGCGCTTCGCCGACGGCAGCCCCCTCACCGCGCAGGACGTCAAGTGGTCGCTCGACCGGGCGCGCAAGCCCGACAACGGCGCCTGGAGCGGCTCGCTGGCCTCCATCAGTTCCATCGCCACCAGCGGCAACACGGTCACGCTGACCCTCAAGCAGCCTGACCCGACGCTCCCGGCGGCCCTGGCCACCTTCAACGCCGCGATCATGCCGCAGAAGCTGTTTAATGCCGCGCGGGGCAGCACCGACGCCGCCAAGGCCCGCGCCTTTGCCGAGAAACCCATCGGCTCGGGGCCGTTCGTGCTGAGTTCCTGGAAGAAGGGGTCGGTGATGGTCCTCAAGCGCAACCCCTACTACTGGAAGAAGGGGTCGGACGGCAAGGCGCTGCCGTACCTGAACTCGATCCGCTTCGAGATCATCCCCGACGACAACACCCGCATCCTGAAGTTGCAGGCGGGCGAACTGCACGGGGCCGAGTTCATCCCCTTCAGCCGGGTGGCCGAACTCAAGGCGAATCCGAAGCTCAACGTGCAGCTGTTTCCCTCCACCAAGGTGAACACGGTCCTGATGAACAACCGCCCGAGGCTCAAGGACGGCACGGCCAATCCCCTCAGCGACGTGCGGGTCCGGCAGGCGCTCAACTACGCGACCAACAAAGAAGCGCTGGTGCAGCTGGTCACCTTCGGCAACGGCAAGCCGATGCGGTCGTTCATGTCCGAGACCACGCCGCTGTTCGCGCCGCAGACGGGCTACCCGTACGACCTGGCAAAGGCCAAGCAGCTGCTGGCCGACGCGGGCTTCCCCAGCGGCTTCGAGGTCACCAGCCTCGCCACCAGCGGCCAGGCCGACGACCTCGCGCTGCTCACGGCCTTGCAGCAGATGTGGGCGGCGGCGGGCGTGAGGCTCAAGATCGAGCAGCTCGACAACGCCACCAAGACCGCCCGCTACCGCGCGGCCGACTTCCAGATGCGGACGGCCGCCTGGACCAACGACATCAACGATCCCAGCCAGATCACCAGCTATTTCGCGATCTACGACAACATCCAGTCGCTGTACACCGGCTACAAGAGCGCCGAGATCGACCGCCTCTTCGCGCAGAGCCAGCAGGAGACCAACGCGGCGCGGCGGGCCGGGCAGTACAACCAGATTCAGGGCATCTACATGAAGGCCGCGCCCATCGTGTTCCTGTACGAGACGCCGTACCCGGTCGCGCTGTCGAGGAACGTGCGGGGCTTCGTGCAGATCCCGCTGGGCAACAACCTCTTTGCCGCCACCTCTCTGGAGAAGTAACCCACCTGACGGGGGCCGCGTCCACCCCGGCCGGTGGAGGACGCGGCCCCCCGTCTCTGGAGGAAGGTCATGCGCGCCACGTACGTTCTCAAGCGGCTCCTTCAAATCGTGCCCACTTTCATCGCGGTGCTGATTCTGGTCTTTTTGCTGGTGCGGCTGCTGCCCGGCGACCCGGCGAGCGCCATCCTGGGCGACCGCGCGACGCCGGAAATCATCGCGCGCACCAAGCGGGAACTGGGCCTCGACCAGCCGCTGCCGGTGCAGTTCGGCATCTTCGTGGGGCAGGTGCTGCGCGGCGACCTGGGCGAGAGCACCAGCCTGAAGGTGCCGGTCTTGCGCCTGATCGCCGAGCGCCTGCCGGTGACGCTCTTTCTCGCGGTCTACGCCTCCATCATCGGCGTGCTGCTGGCCGTGCCGCTGGCGATCCTCGCCGCCGTCCGGCGCAACACCTGGGTGGACAGCCTGATCCGGGGCGTCTTTCAGGTCGCCCTCTCGCTGCCAGTGTTCTACATCGCGCTGCAACTGCTCACGCTGCTGGGCGCGAAGCTCGCCTGGTTTCCCATCGGGGGCTACGGCGACACCTTCGGGGACCACCTCTACCACCTCTTTCTTCCCGCCCTCACGCTGGGCTTCAACCTGGCGGCGATTCTGGTGCGGACCCTGCGCAATTCCATCCTGGAGGTCCTGACGGCGGAATACGTGGAGTTCGCCCGCTCCAAGGGCCTGCGGTCGCGGGTGGTGATGGTGCGCCACGTGCTGCGCAACGCCCTGATCTCCACCGTGACCCTGCTGGGCCTCAACATCGGCGCGCTGATCGGCGGCGCCGTCATCACCGAGTCGGTCTTCGCGATTCCCGGGGTGGGGCGGCTGATGATCGACGCGATCTTCGGGCGCGACTACCCGGTTATCCAGGGCCTCACGCTGGTGTTCGCGGTGCTGGTGTCGCTGGTCTTCCTGCTGACCGACCTGGTCCACGCCCGCCTCGACCCGCGTGTGGAGCACGTGTGAAGGGGCCGCACCCTCAGCCTGGAAGGAGGCCGCAGTGACGACCACCCTGCCCGCCGCGCCTGCCGCCGCCCCGCGCCGGACGCGCCGTCGTCCCAAACCCACCCTGGTCCTGGGACTGCTGCTGCTGGTGCCCATCCTGATCGCGACGTTCTTCCCGGGCCGCCTCGCGCCCTTCAGCCCCACCGACTTCGACTACGGCGCCATCTTGCAGGCGCCCAGCGCCCGGCATCCCTTCGGCACGGACAATTTCGGCCGGGACGTGTTCAGCCGGATCGTGTACGGCACCCGTATCGACATGCAGATCGCGCTGCTGACCACCCTCTTTCCCTTCGTGTTCGGCACGCTGCTGGGGGCGCTGACCGGCTTTCTCGGCCGCTGGCCGGACGCCCTGGTGGGCCGGGTCGCGGACCTGGTGGTGGTCTTTCCCTTCCTGGTCCTCGTGATCGCCATCGTCGCGGTGCTGGGGCCGGGCCTCACGAACATGTACATCGCCGTGAGCGCGGTGGGCTGGGTCGCGTACTGGCGCCTGGTGCGCGGGGAGGTGCTGGTGCAAAAGGAGAGGGAATACGCGCAGGCCGCGCGGGTGCTGGGCTTCAGCCCTTCGCGGGTGCTGCTGCGGCACATCCTGCCCAACGCGGTGACCCCCGCCGTCGTCTACCTGATGACCGACATGAGCCTGGGCATCCTGCTGGGGGCCTCGCTGGGGTACCTGGGGCTGGGCGCGCAGCCCCCCACCCCCGAGTGGGGCGTGATGGTGGCGGACGGCAAGAACTTCATGGTGACCGCGTGGTGGATCTCGGGCTTTCCCGGCCTGGCGCTCACCCTGGCGGGGGTCACCTTCAGCCTGATCGGTGACGGCCTGGCCGACGCCCTGAGGCCCCGCGCATGACCGCCCTTCCCTCCCCCCTCCTGAGCGTGCGGGACCTCAACGTGCGCATTCCGACCCCCCGGGGCGAACTGCACGCGGTGCGCGGCGTGGACCTCGACCTCCAGCCGGGCGAGGTGCTGGGCCTGGTCGGCGAGAGCGGCAGCGGCAAGAGCGTGACCCTGCGGGCGCTGGTGGGGCTGCACCGCAAACCCATCCGGGTGACGGGCGAGGTCCACTACGGCGGGCAGAATCTGGTGGGGCTGCCCGAGGCCCGGCTGCGGGGCGTGCGCGGCGCGCAGATCGGCATGATCTTTCAGGAACCCATGACGGCCCTCAATCCGGTGCTGACCATCGGGGAGCAGATCCGCGAGAACCTGCTGGAGCACCGGGGGCTGCGGGGCCGCCCCGCCGACGAGCGGGCGGCGGACCTGCTCGACCTCGTCGGGATTCCGGGTGCCCGCACCCGGCTGGGGGACTATCCGCACCAGTTTTCCGGCGGGATGCGCCAGCGCGCGATGATCGCCATCGCCCTGGCGTCCGAGCCGCGCGTCCTGCTGGCCGACGAGCCGACCACCGCCCTGGACGTGACCATTCAGGACCAGATTCTGCGGCTGATCCTGCGGCTGCGAGGAGAGCTGGGCATGAGCGTCATCCTGGTGACGCACGACCTCGGGGTGGTGGCGCAGACCTGCGACCGGGTCGCCGTGATGTACGCGGGGCGGCTGGTGGAGACGGCGGACGTGCCGGGGCTGTTCCGGCAGCCCCGGCACGCCTATACCCTCGGCCTGATGCGCAGCCTGCCCGACGTGGGCGCGCACCGCCGTCCCCTCCAGCCTATCCCCGGCGCGCCCCCGGACCTGCGCGAGATCCCGCAGGCGTGCGCCTTTACCCCCCGCTGCGCCTTCCGCACCCAGGCCTGCCTCGGCGCGGAGCCGCCGCTCATGCCTATCGGCGGGGGCCGGGCGACGGCCTGCGTGCATCACGCCGAGTTGCCCGGCGTGGGAGAGGGGGCCGCATGACGCTGGTGACACCGGCCGCCGAGCCGCTGCTGGACGTGCGCGGCCTCACCAAGACCTTTCCCGTGCGGCAGGGCCTGCTGGAGCGCTGGCAGGGTCAGCCCGCCCGGGCCGTGCGGGCGCTGACGGACGTGGACCTGAGCGTGGAGCGCGGCGAGACGCTGGGGCTGGTCGGCGAGAGCGGCTGCGGGAAATCCACCCTGGCCCGCTGCCTGGTGCGGCTGCACCCCGCCGACCGGGGCAGCGTGCGCTACGCCGGGCAGGAGGTGCTGCGGCTCCAGGGTGACGCCCTGCGGCAGTATCACCGCCGGGTGCAGATGATCTTTCAGGACCCCTTCTCCTCGCTCAACCCCCGCATGACGGTCGGTCAGACGCTGCGGGAGGTGCTCACCGTGCACCGCCTGCGGCCCCGGGCGCAGCAGGACGGGCGGGTCCGCGAGCTGCTGAACCTGGTGGGCCTTCCGGCCGAGGCGGCGGGCCGTCTGCCGCACGAGTTCAGCGGCGGGCAGCGTCAGCGCATCGGCATCGCCCGCGCGCTGGCCCTGGAACCCGAGTGCCTGGTGGCGGACGAGCTGGTGAGCGCGCTGGACGTCAGCGTGCAGGCGCAGGTCGTGAACCTACTGCTGGAACTTCAGGAGAAGCTGCACCTGACCGTCCTGTTCGTGGCCCACGACCTGCGCCTGGTGCGCCACCTGTCGCACCGGGTGGCGGTGATGTACCTCGGGCGGGTCGTGGAGGTCGCGCGGACCGGGGACCTGTTCGACCGGCCCGCGCATCCCTACACCCAGGCACTGATGGCCGCCGCCCCGCACCTCGAACCCGGGCAGCGGGTGGACGCGCCCGCCCTCACGGGCGAACTGCCCAGCCCGCTCAACGTGCCCAGCGGCTGCCCCTTCCGCACCCGCTGCCCGCACGCCTTCGACCGCTGCGTGACGGAGCGGCCGGAACTCGCCGAGATCCGCCCCCAGCAGCAGGTCGCGTGTCACCTGTACGATCCGGTCGAGCAGGCCGCCCGCCCACCTGCCGGGGGGGGCTGATGCGGGCCGAGGTGGACCCGGCCGCCCTCCCCTTCACGGTCGACCGGAGCCTCAGCGTGCCGCTGGGGGTGCAGCTGCGCGGCCAGATCGAGTACGGCATCGCCTGCGGGGAGCTGCCGCCCGGCGCGCGGCTGCCCAGCGTCCGCGATCTGGTGGCGCAGACGGGGATCGCGCACGTGACGGTCGCGCAGGTGTACAAGGACCTGGCCGCGCGCGGCCTCATCGTCACGGCGGCGGGCCGGGGCACCTTCGTGGCCGACCCCAGCCCCCACCGCCCGGCGCGGGACATCGCGGCGCTGCGCGGCCCCCTGGGCGAGGTGCTGCGGCAAGCCGCGCGCGAGGGCATCGAACCGGGGCAGGTGGTCAGCCTCTTGCAGGCGATGATCGCGCGCGGGCACACGCCGCAGGGCGTGGGAGTGCGGGTCGTGCTGGTCGGCGTGCTGGACGTCGCCACCCGGGCCTACGCCGACGAGCTTCAGAGCCTGCTTCGCCCGGAAGACCGCGTGCAGGCCTGCACCTTCACGCAACTCGCCCAGCCGGCGCTCGCCGGGGAAGTGCGGGGCGCGGACCTCGTCCTGACTCTCGGGCACCGGCTGGCCGAGGCGCGGGCGCTGCTGCCGGGCCTGGACATCCTGCCGGTGCGCGTCACGGTGTCCTCCGGGACCCGTGCCCAGCTGGCCGCCCTCGCGCCGGACACGCGCCTGGCCGTCGTCGCCACCTTCGGCGACTTTCTGCCGACGTTCCTGGCGGGCGTCCACCGCTTCGCGCCGCAGGTCTCCGAGGTGCGCGCCGCCCACCTCGCCGATCAGGACCTGCCCGAGCTGCTGCGGTGGTGCGGCGCCGCCGTGTACGCCAGCGGCGCGGAGGGCATCGTCACGGCCCTGAGGCCCGGCACCTTCGCCCTCGAGTACCGCCACGCCATCGACCGGCCCGACGTGGAGCGCACCCTCCTGCCGGTGATCGAGCAGCAGCGCGCCCTGCTGCGCGAAAGGAACCGCCATGAAGATTGAAGCGATGACCTGGATGCAGGTCGAGGCCTACCTCCAGCACGACGACCGCTGCGTCCTGCCGCTGGGCAGCACCGAGCAGCACGGCTACCTGAGCCTGGCGGTGGACAACATCCTGCCCGAGCGGCTCGCCGAGGAGGTGGCCGGGCCGCTGGGCGTGCCGGTCTTTCCCACGCTCAACTACGGCGTCACGCCCTACTTCCGCGCCTATCCGGGCAGCGTGACCCTGCGGGTGCAGACGTACCTGAGCGTGATCCGGGACGTGCTGGACAGCCTGTACGAGCAGGGCTTCCGGCGCATCCTGCTGGTGAACGGCCACGGGGGAAACTCGCCCGCCCAGGGCTTCGCGGGCGAGTGGTCGGCGGACCATCCCGGCGCGCAGGTGCTGTTCCACAACTGGTGGAACGCGCCCCGCACCTGGCAGGAGGTGCAGCGCATCGACCCGGTCGCGTCGCACGCCTCCTGGATGGAGAACTTTCCCTGGACCCGCCTGCCCGGCGTGGAGCTGCCACAGATGCAAAAGCCCATGACCGACCTGGACCGGCTGCGGCTGTTGTCCCCCGCGCAGCTGCGGCAGACCCTGGGCGACGGCAACTATGGGGGCCTGTACCAGCGCAGCGACGAGGACATGCTCGCGCTGTGGGCGGTGGCCGTGGGAGAGACGACCGAGCTTCTGGAGCGCGGGTGGGCACTGGCAACGCCTGACCCGGCGGGCGGGCAGACGTGAGGGTGCTGGTGTGGGGCGCCGGGGCCATCGGCGGCACGGTCGGGGCCTTCCTGGTGCGGGCGGGGCACGACGTGACCTTCGTGGACTGCGCCGCCGACCACGTGCGCCGGATTCGCGGGAGCGGCCTGCACGTCGAAGGTCCCATCGACACCTTCACGGTGCAGGCCCCGGCCTTCACGCCCGACGAGGTCACGGGCCAGTGGCCGCAGGTGCTGCTGTGCACCAAGGCGCAGGACACCTCGGCGGCGGCGGCGCAATTGGCCCCCCACGTCACCCCGGACGGCGGCGTGGTGTCCGTGCAGAACGGCCTGAATCCGCTGGTGCTCAACGCCACCTTCGGGGAGGACCGGGTGCTGGGGAGCTTCGTCAACTTCGGGGCGGACTACCTGCGGCCCGGCGTAGTTCACTACGCGGGGCGCGGCGCGGTGGTGATCGGGGAGCAGGACGGGCGGCTCTCGGCCCGCGCACGGGAGCTTCACGCGCTGCTGCGCGACTTCGACCCGGACGCGGTGCTCAGCGGGAACGTGTTCGGGTACCTGTGGAGCAAGCTCGGCTACGGCGCCCTGCTGTTCGCCACCGCCGTCACGAACGATTCCATCGCGGACGCCCTCGCGCGGCCGGAGGACCGGGCGCTGTACGTCGCCCTGGGCCGGGAGGTGCTGGGGGTCGCCGCCGCGCACGGGGTCACGCCCGAGGCGTTCAACGGCTTCGACCCGGCCGCCTTCCTGCCCGGAGCGAGCGACGACGCGGCGAACCGGAGCCTGGACGACCTGGTGGCCTTCAATCGCCGGAGTGCCAAGACCCACAGCGGGATCTGGCGCGACCTCGCGGTGCGCAAACGCCGCACGGAGGTGGATGCCCAGCTCGGCTGGGTGGTCCACTTTGGCCGCGAGCACGGGCGGCCCACGCCCCTCACGGCCCGCCTCGTCGAGCTGATCCACGATCTGGAGGGCGGAGCGCGCGAACTGGGCCGCGCCAATCTCGCGGAACTCCACGCGGCGATGCCAGCCGCCGCGCCGACCCCGTGACGGCCGTGGTGGACGCCCTGCGCGCCCTGCTCCCGGCGGGCGACCTCACGTGTGCCCTGAGCGACGCCCTGGGCCGGGGCGGGGCGCTGGACGGCACCTTCCGGCCCGTCTGGCCCGGAGCCTGCTGCGCCGGGGAAGCGGTCACCGTCCGCACCTTCGGCACGGACCTCAGCCCGGTGTTCGGGGCGATTGAGGTAGCCGAACCGGGAAGTGTGGTGGTGATCGACTCGCATGGCATCGGGGGCGCGGCCTTCTGGGGCGAGCGCACCACCCGCGCCGCCCTGGCCCGTGACCTCGCCGGGGCCGTGATCGACGGGGGGTGCCGGGACGTCACGGCGGTCCGGCGGCTGGGCTTCCCCGTCTTCAGCACGGCCGTCGTCCCCAACGCCGGACTGCCGGGCGGGCGCGGCGCCGTCAACGTCCCCATCCAGGCTGGGGGCATTCCTGTTTCGCCGGGCGACCTCGTCGTCGCGGACGAGAACGGGGTCGTGATCGTGCCGCGCGACTTCGCGGCCAGCACGCTCGAGCGGGTCCGGGTTCTGCTCGCCGAGGAGCAACAGGCGTTCGTTCAGGCGGACCGGGGCGTGGCCGTGCCGCCGGACGCCACAGAAGAAGGGAGGCCCCGGAGTGAATGACTTTCAGCACCGCTCGGCCGAGATCAACGACCTGCTGTGCATCCTCAACCTGCTGGCCTGGGACGCCCGCACCCAGATGCCGGCGGGCGGCAGCCCGACCCGGGCGCAGCAGACCGCCACCCTCAGCGGCCTCGCGCAACGGCAGCTGCTCGACCCGGCGTATGAGCGGGCCGCCGAGGCCGCGCTGAGCACCGCCGAACCCGGCAGCGTCGCCGCCCGCGCGGCGGAACAGGCCCTCGGCGCCGTCCGTGCCCTGCGGCGCGTGCCGGAGGACCTCACCCGCGACCTCGCCCTCACGAAGAGCGCGGCGCAGGACGCCTGGGTGGAGGCGCGGGCGCGCGGCGACTTCGGGCACTTCGCCCCGCACCTCACGCGGATGGTGGACCTCACGCGCCGACTGGCAGACGCACTGGGTCACCGCGAGCACCCCTACGACGCGCTGCTCGGCCTGTACGAACCCGGCCTCACGACCCGGACGCTGGGGGAGCTGTTCTCCCAGTTGCGCCCGCACCACCTGTCGCTGCTACGTGACGTGCAGGCCCGGCCCCAGCCCCGCCTCGACTTTCTGGCGCGCGACTACGGCGTGGCCGAACAGGAGGTGCTCGCACTGGAGCTGGCGCAGGCCACCGGCTACGACCTGGCGCGGGGACGGCTCGACGCGTCCGCGCATCCCTTTGAGATCAGCTTCACGCGCGAGGACGTGCGCATCACCACCCGCTACCGGCCGGATTTCCTGCCCGGGGCACTGTTCGGTGTCCTGCACGAGGCGGGGCACGCCATGTACGAGCAGGGGGTCTCGCCCGAGCTGACCCGCAGCGTCCTCACGTCGGACCTGCTGGGCCTGTACGCCGTGGGCGGCGCGAGCTACGGCACGCACGAGAGCCAGTCGCGGCTGTGGGAAAACCGGGTGGGCCGCTCACGCGCCTTCTGGGACCGGCACTTCCCCCGGGCGCAGGCGCTGTTTCCCTCGCAGCTCGCGGACGTGACCGCCGAGGAGTTCTGGCGGGCGGTGAACCGGGTTCAGCCCAGCCTGATCCGGGTGGAGGCCGACGAACTCACCTACGACCTGCACATCATGCTGCGGGTGGACCTCGAGACGGCCCTGATTGCCGGGGACCTGACGGTGCCCGAGCTGCCAGAAGCGTGGAACGCGCGCATGGAGGCCGACCTGGGCCTGAAGGTCCCGGACGACGCGCGCGGGGTGTTGCAGGACATCCACTGGTCCGCCGGGCTGTTCGGCTCCTTCCCGACCTACACGGTGGGCAACGTGATGGCCGCGCAGTTTTTCGAGGCGGCCCAGGCGGCGCTGCCGGACCTCGGCGCTTCGCTGGCCCGGGGGGAGTACGGCCCGCTGCGCACGTGGCTGACCGAACAGATCTACCGGCATGGCCGGACCTACACCCCGCACGAACTTCTCGAACGCACGACGGGGCGCGGCCTGGACCCGGCGCCCTACCTGGCCTACCTCAGCGGCAAATACCGTGACCTGTACGGTCTCACGGCAAAGGAGACAGCATGACCCAGCACGCGGGCAGTCTGGCAGGCAAGGTCGCGGTCGTGACGGGCGCGAGCAGCGGCATCGGCGAGGCGACCGCGCTCGCCCTCGCGGCGCAGGGGGCGGGGGTGGTGCTGGTCGCGCGCCGGGAAGACCGTCTCCAGGCGCTCGCGGGGCAGGTGCGGAGCGCCGGGGGACGGGCCGAGGTGGTGGCCGCCGACATCGCCCACGAGGACCAGGCCCGGCTCGCCGTGGAGCGGGCCGCGGCCGCCTTCGGGCGAGTGGACATCCTGGTGAACAACGCCGGGCTGATGCTGCTCGGCCCAGTCACCGGGGCCGACACGACCGACTGGCGGCGCATGATCGAGGTGAACCTGCTGGGGCTGATGTACGCCACGCACGCGGCCCTGCCCCACATGCGCGCTGGGGGCGGCGGGCACATCGTGAACATCTCCTCGGTGTCGGGACGGGGCGCGAGTCCAACTTCTGCCGGGTACAGCGCCTCCAAATGGGGCGTCGGCGGCTTCAGCGAGGGTCTGCGGCAGGAAGTGCGGCTCGACCGCATCCGCGTCACGGTGATCGAACCCGGCGTGGTGGCGACCGAACTCACCGACCACATCACCCACCAGGAGACCAGGGCGGCCTACGAGGGCCGCATCGCCCAGATGACCCCGCTGGAATCCGGGGACATCGCCGCCGCCGTCGTGTACGCCGTGACGCAGCCCGAGCGGGTCAACGTCAACGAGATCCTGATCCGGCCCCTCGACCAGGGGTAGGGCGGGAAGGTCACCAACCACCGCCCGGGCTTGTCCGAGGTCACCGAAGGAGACCCGCATGAGGAAAGCTGCCGCTGCCGCCCTGTCCCTCGCCCTCACCGCCGCGCTCGCTTCCGCCGCACCCGTGCGGGGCGGCACCCTGGTCTACGGCCGCTACGCGGATTCGCTGCTGCTCGACCCGGTCTACACCGACGCGAACCTCGACATCTGGATCCTGACCAACCTCTACGAGACCCTGATCGAACGGGTGCCGGGCAGCGACACTTTCCGGGGGGCGCTCGCCTCGTCGTACGCCTTCTCCAAAGACGGCAAGACCTTCACCCTGACCCTGCGCCCCGGCGTGAAGTTTTCCGACGGGACCCCGCTGACCTCAGCCGACGTGAAGTTCTCGCTGGACCGGGCGCGCAACCCGAACCACGGGGCGTGGAACGCGCTGCTGTCGTCCATCCGCAGCGTGGCCGCGCGGGGCAACCGGGTCGTGATCACCCTGAGCCAGCCCGACCCCACCCTGATCGCGGCGCTCGCCACCTTCAACTCGGCCATCCTGCCGCAGAAGCGCTACGCGGCCACAGCAGGCAAGGACGACGCCGCCCGGGCCAAGGCCTTTGCCGAGAAGCCCGTCGGCACCGGCCCCTTCGTGCTGTCCGAGTGGAAGCGCGGCTCGACGATGGTGCTCAGGCGCAACCCGCTCTACTGGAAAAAGGGCGAGGACGGCCAGGCCCTCCCCTACCTGGACGCCATCCGCTTCGAGATCCTGCCGGACGACAACACCCGCATCCTGAAACTGCAATCCGGTGAGATTCAGGGGGCGGAATTCATTCCTTTCGCCCGGGTCGGGGAGCTGAAGGCCAACCCGCAGCTCAATATGGTGCTGTTCCCCTCCACGCGGCGGAACTTCATCGTGTTCAATACCCGCGCGAAGCTGGGGAACGGGGCGAGCAACCCGCTGGCGAACCTGAAACTGCGTCAGGCGCTCAACCACGCGACGGACAAGGCCGCCCTGATCCGGCTGGTCGCGTTCGGCAACGGCAAGGAAAGCCGGTCGTTTCTGGCAAGCACCACGCCGCTGTTCGCCGCGCAGCCCGGCTACCCGTACAACCTGGCGAAGGCCAGGGAGCTGTTCAAGGCGTCCGGCGTGCCCGCCAACACGGCGCTGACCCTCCAGATCGTGGCGGGCAATGCCGACCAGATCGCCCTGGCGACGGCCCTGCAACAGATGTGGGCGGCGCTGGGCGTGCGGCTGAACATCACCCAGCTGGAGAGCGCCACCGCCAACGCCCGCTACGCGGCGAACGACTTCCAGATGCAGTTCAACTACTGGACGGACGACATCGCCGACCCCAGCCAGGGCACGGCGTACGCGGCCGTGTACGAGAACGCGGAGTCCTTTCACACCGGCTTTCGGAGCGCCCGGGTGGACGCCCTGTTCGCGCAGAGCCAGAAGGAACTCGACCGGGCAAAACGGGCGGCCCTGTACCGCCAGATTCAGGGCCTGCACATGCAGGCCGCGCCGATGCTGTTCCTGTACGAGCAGCCCTTCCCGGTCGCGCTGCGGCGCAGCGTGAAAGGCTTCGTGCAGACGCCCCTGGGGACCAACCTCTTCGTGAACACCTTCCTGGAGAAGTGATGGAGGGCGGCGCATGGATGCTGTCCTGACCGTCACGCCCAGGGTCGTGGGCCTGCTCGCCGGCGCGGGGGGGCTGGACCTGACCCCCGAGCGGGCAGGGGCGCTCGTTCCGGCCGTTCAGGCGCTGCTGGCGGGGGACGCGCGGCTCGCCGCCCTGAACCTGCACGTCGTCAGCGCGGCCGGGACCGTGTGGCCGGACGTGCCGGATGACTGACTCCAATGTCCTGTTCGCGTCCATCCCGCAGGTGGGGGCGCGCTACCGGGCGGGGACGCTCTCGCCCGTCGAGGTCACCCGGGCCGCGCTCGCCCGGATTCAGGAACTCGACCCGGGCCTGAACGCCTTCATCACCGTGACGGCGGACCTCGCCCTGGCCCAGGCCGCCCGCGCCGAGGCGGAATTGCGCGCGGGCACGGACCGGGGACCGCTGCACGGCATCCCGGTCGCCCTCAAGGACCTGGTGGACACGGCGGGGGTGCGCACCACCTGCGGCTCTCGCCTGCGCTCGGGGCACGTGCCGGACCACGACGCGGCCGTCACCGTGCGGCTGCGGGAGGCGGGCGCGGTGCTGCTGGGCAAGACGAACCTGCTGGAATTCGCCTACGGCGCCGTGCACCCGGACTACGGGCAGACGAACAACCCCTGGGACCTGAGCCGCACGTCCGGGGGCAGCAGCGGGGGGTCCGCCGCCGCCGTGGCGGCCGGGCTGTGCTTCGCGGCGTTCGGGACGGACACGGGCGGGTCCATCCGGATTCCCGCGGCGTACTGCGGGGTCACCGGCCTCAAACCCACCGCTGGCCTGGTGCCGCTCGGCGGGGTGTTCCCGCTCTCGTGGTCGCTGGACCACGGCGGCCCCCTGGCGCGCAGCAGCGGGGACGCCGCCCTGATGCTCGCGGCCCTCACCGGCCAGCCGGTCAACGCGGCGCCGCGTGACCTGCGCGGGGTTCGCTTCGGGGTCCTGGAGGAGCACACCCGCGGCCCCGAGATGCAGCCGGGCGTCGCGGAGGTATTCGGGCGGGCCTGTGACGCCCTGCGCGGGGCCGGGGCCGTGCTGGTCGAGGTGCAGGTCCCGGACCTCGACCTCGTGGACGCCGCGCTGCTGCCGGTGCTGCTGCCCGAGGCGAGCGCGGTCCACGCGGCGTGGTTGCGGGAGTCCCCGGAGGCCTACGCCCCGGCCACCCGCCGCCAGCTCGAACTCGGGTTCACGGTGGGCGGGGTCGCGCACGTGCGGGCGCAGCAGTTCCGCCACCGGCTCGCCCGCGACTTTCTCGCGGCCCTCTCGGGGGTGGAGGCGATGCTCACGCCGACCGTTCCGTGGGTCGCGCCGCACGAGGACCCCGCCGTCGCCGGGGACCAAGGCTCCGCCGAGGCGCGGCGCACCGCCCCGGCGAACCTGACAGGCTTTCCGGCCCTGAGCCTGAACGCGGGCTTCTCGGCGGGGCTGCCGGTCGGCCTGCAAGTGACGACCCGCCCCGGCGAGGACGCCCTCGCCCTGTCGCTGGGCGCGAGCCTCGAGGCGCTGCTGGGCGAGAACCGCATTCCGCCACCCCCTGCGGGCACCCGCCCTGGCGAAAGGACGACCCTATGACAGCATCCTCCGGACCCGCGCGACCCCTGCTCTCTCCCCTGGCGGTCCACCCGTGAACGTGCGCTTCGACGGCCAGACGGTGATGGTCACCGGGGCAGCGCACGGCTTCGGGCGCGCGATCTCGCTGGCCTTTGCGGCGCGCGGCGCGCAGGTCTGGGCCTGCGACGTGAACGAAGCCGGGCTGCGGGAGACAGAGGCCCTCGCCGCCGAACAGGGCTTCTCGCTGCACGTCCGCACAGTCGACGTGGCGGACCCGGAGGCCGTGCGGACCTTCGTGCAGGAAGCGTCGGGCGCACAGGGGGTGGACGTGCTCGTGAACAATGCGGGCGGTGTGCTGGGTCAGGTCGGACGGCCGCTGGAGGAGATCAGCCCGGAGGACTGGCACGCGATCTTCCGGGTGAACCTCGACGGCGCGTTCTACTTCAGCCAGGCGGTCGCGCCGCTGATGAAGGCCCGGGGCGGCGGGCGCATCGTCAACATCAGCAGCGGCGCCGGGCTGGGCGTGAGCCTCACCGGCATCCAGGCGTACGCGAGCGCCAAAGCCGCCCAGATCGGGCTGACCCGGCAGCTCGCGCACGAACTCGGCCAGTGGGGCATCACCGTGAACAACGTCGCGCCGGGCTTCGTGCGCAGCAACCCCACGACCGAGCGGCAGTGGGAGAGCTACGGCGAGGAGGGGCAGCGCAAGCTGGTGGAGGGGATCGCCCTCCGGCGACTCGGCAGCCCGGACGACATCGCGCACGCGGTGCTGTTCTTCGCGTCCGGGTACGCGGGCTGGGTGACCGGGCAGGTCCTGAGCGTGGACGGGGGCCGCTGATGGAGGACGTCCTCGCCTACCTGGAGCAGCACTCCGCACGCCATCTGGAGGAATTGCGGGCCTTCGTCCGCATTCCCAGCGTCAGCACTGACCCGCAGCACGCGCCCGACGTGCGCCGCGCCGCCGGGTGGGTGGCCGCGCGCCTGGGCGCTGCGGGCCTGACCGACGCCCGGGTCCACGGCACCCCGGGGCACCCGGTCGTGACCGCCTCGTGGACGGGCGCCCCCGAGGCACCGACGGTCCTCGTCTACGGGCACTACGACGTGCAGCCCCCCGACCCGCTGGACCGCTGGGACACGCCGCCCTTCGAGCCGACCCAGCGCGGCGGCCTGCTGTTCGGCCGCGGGGTATCGGACGACAAGGCGCCCCTGCTGATCCCGATCCGGGTGGCCGAGGCCTTTTTGCAGACGCGCGGGGCGCTGCCGGTCAACGTCAAGTTCCTGTTCGAGGGCGAGGAGGAGATCGGCAGCCCGCACCTCGCGGCCTTCGTGCAGGCGCACGTGGCGCAACTCCAGGCCGACTTCGTGCTCTCGGCCGACGGCGGCATGTGGCGCGCCGACCTCCCGACCCTCACCGTGAGCGCGCGGGGCCTGGCCGCGCTGGAATTCACCGTGCGCGGTCCTGGCCAGGACCTGCATTCCGGACGCCACGGGGGCGGCCTGCACAACCCGCTGCATGCCCTCGCGCGGATGATCGCCAGCCTGCACGACGCGGAGGGCCGGGTGGCCGTGGCGGGCTTCTACGACGATGTGCTGCCCCTCTCGCCCGAGGTCCGGGCCGACACGGCCGCCCTGCCTTTCCGGGACGAGGCATACCTGCGGGAGGTCGGCGCCCCCGGCACCTTCGGGGAACCGGGCTACAGCACGCTGGAACGCCAGTGGTACCGCCCGACCCTGGAGGTCAACGGGCTGTGGGGGGGGTACACCGGGGAGGGCAGCAAGACGGTCTTGCCGGGCGAGGCGCGCGCCAAGATCACCTGCCGACTCGTCCCGGGGCAGGACCCGGCGCGGGTGCGCGAGCAGATTCGGGCCTCCCTGCGCCGGCACACGCCCCCAGGCGTCACCGTCACGTTCGGGGACGGCGAACACGGGGCGCCCGCCTACAGCATCCCGCCGGACCACCTGGGGCTGCGGGTCGCGCAGGAGGCGCTCCGGGCGGTGTACGGCCGGGACCCCCTGAGGGTGGGCATGGGCGGTTCGGTTCCGATCTGTGACACCTTCCGGGACGTGCTGGGCATGGACACGGTGTTCCTCTCGTTCGCGGTGGGCGACGAGAATATCCACGCCCCCAACGAGTTTTTCCGCCTCGCCCGCCTTCAGGAAGGGGCGCACGCCTGGGCGGCGTACTTCGGGGCACTCGCCCGCTCACGCGACCTCGCGGGACAGGCCGGGGGGTGAAGGGGAGCAGCGGCCCCCCGGCGCAGCGGCTCACGCCCCACGTTCGTCCCGGCGGCGCAGGGGGTGGGACGGCGCAGTGTCGTGGGCGCTTGCCCTGATGACAAGCTCACTTGACACAGTACAGGTGCTGACACCAAGTGTCAAGCAGACTTGTCAGCCGCCGGGAGCGCCCGGCGTGCCCCGCGCACCTCCTCCCCGACGGTGCCGCTCCCGCCAGACGACAGCGCCCCCCCTCCCTGCGTACGGGTGGGGAGGGCGCCGGGAGGCTGAATCAGAGCGGGCTGAAGACGAACTTGTCGGAGGTCCCGCCGCGCAGCACGCTCTCGGTGTGCTCGCCCAGGTAGGTCTTTCCGGTGATGGCTTCCAGCGCGCCCCACACCGCGCCGAGCGTGAAGGTGCATCGGCGCTGGCTGCCCATCGGCTCGCCCGCCGAGCACACGGTGTCCTGGGTCTCGATCACGACGGTGTCGCCCTCGCGGTAGGACTTCGTGACGGCGGCCAGGCAGGTGCCGTCCTTGCCGATGGCGGCGTTGAGAATCCCCGCGAGGGTCTCGACCGGAACGTCCTTGCCCGCCACGCCCAGCTCGGCGGCGAGGTCACGGCCGCGCACCTTGCCCGCGCGGGTAAAGACGACGGCGGCGCCGTCCTCGCCGAGGGTGTCCTCGACGCCGACGATTACGGCCTTGAAGCAGACGATGGAGTTGTAGTCCCCGACCAGGGGGCGCAGGGCTGAGGTGGTGGTCGCAGTCATAGGGGTTCTCCTGAAATGAGGGGAGGCGAGCCATGGCTCGGGCAGGGTGACGAGAGGGGCCAGCCGGGCCTCAGGGCGGTGCTCAGAGGATGTCGGCGACGCCCTGTGCGGTGTCGCGGGCTTCCATGTGCAGCAGGCCGAGGTTCATTCCCGGCGGCGTCACCACCGCCAGCACCCCCTTGGTCCCGGCCGCGTAGATGTACACCTGCCCGGTCGCCCCGCTCACGCTCATGTCCGTCAGTTGCCCGGCCCCCAGCGTGTCGTTGATGCGCTTGCCCAGCCCCAGCGCCGTCGCCGCCATCGCCGCCACCCGGTTGGCGTCGGTCCCGTCGCCCATCGCCTGCGCGATGGGCAGCCCGTCCACGGTGGCGATCAAGGCCCCGCGCAACTCGGGCATCGAGCTGCGCAGGCTGGTCAGGGTGGCGTTGAGGCGGTCTTGTTTGCTCAGAATCGCAGTCATCAGAAAGTCCTTTCCACTGCGGGCGCCCCGGCGCCCGCAGGCAGCAGCCCCTCGGGGCTGAGCGTGAGTTCCAGCAGCCGCGCGAGCACCTCGCGCGCCTGCTGGGGGTCGGTGGCGTTCAGCCCCATCACCTGCGCCACCGGCAGCCCGAAGTACAGCGCCACGTCGGCCGGGTCCCACACCCGCGGCTGGTCCTGCCGCGTCACCCCCACCAGGAAGGGCACCGCAATGCGGGTGGTGATGAAGTCGAGGATGGTCCGGGCGTGGGCGAAGTCCTGCGGGCGGTCACCGGCAACCAGCAGCACCAGGCCCAGCGCGCCCTCGCACAGCACTTCCCACATGAAACTGAAGCGGTCCTGTCCGGGGGTACCGTAGAGGTGCAGCTCCTGACCGGCGAGGTGGAGGGTGCCGAAGTCGAAGGCGACGGTGGTGTTGGTCTTGCCGATGTCCTCGCTGGCCTGGGCCTCGGTGGCGACGACGGGGGTCTGGGAGAGGGTCTGGACGAAGGTGGTCTTGCCGGCGCCGACCGGGCCGGAGACGACCAGCTTGAGCGGCGCGGCGGGCCAGGCGAGGTCCGGACCCGAGGGGTCCGGGGCGAGGAGGTCCGGCCGGGCAGGGTCCGGGGG